>JAIVTZ010000016.1:0-14445 GCA_049188105.1 Deltaproteobacteria bacterium
CGAATTCCGAATTCCGAATTCGTTCAGCCCTTGGCCTGGGAGGTTGGGATTCGGAGGACGTCGCCGGGGTAGATGCGAGAGGTCGAGAGCCCGTTGGCGCGACGTAGAGCGGAGGTCGAGACGCCGAAGCGGCGGGCGATGTCAGAGAGGGTGTCGCCTCTCCGGACTCTGTAGGTGTTGGGCGCGCTCGCGGTGCGAGCCGGGGCCGGTTTGTCGACCGGAGCGGGGATTCTCAGGACTTTGCCGGGGTAGATGCGAGAGGTCGACAGCCCGTTTGCGCGGCGCAGGGCGGTGGCTGTGACGCCATAGGTGCGGGCGATGTCGTACAGCGTGTCTCCGGAACGTACCGTGTGGGTTGACGCGATGGCGTCGTGGTTGGCGGCTGGGCGGGCGGACGCCGAACGCGACGCGCCGTCCGGGATCGTTAGTCGTTGACCGGGGCGGATGATTTGGTTCCGGGAAAGGCCGTTGGCGGCGCACAGGCTGCCCACCGAGACCGAGAATCCGCGAGCGATGTCCCACAGAGTGTCGTTCCGCTGCACCACGTACGATCCGTCATCGCCGGTCCGTAGCGGCTGTTGGCTAGCGATCCGGGTGCTCGTACCGAAGCGCGGAACAACGAGACTCTGACCCGGACGGATCAAGCTTCCGCGGAGCCCGTTGGCCTGGCGGATCGCGCTGACGCTCGAACCGTATTTGCGCGCGATCACATACAGGCTGTCACCCTCGCGGACGGTGTGGATCATTCGCGGCGCCCATTTGTCGCGCGGGTTCGAGTCGAGCACGGCCTGCGCATCGGCAGCCGTTCCGGATGGAAGACGAAGGGTGGTGGTCCCCCGCGCCGGCGTCAGGTCACGTCGGATGGCGGGGTTGAGCTCGCGCAGATCATCGAGGGGGATGCCGGAATTCGACGCGAGAAACTGGAGATCGAGGGCGTCCGGGACCTCGATGTGGTCGTAGTTCCAAGGTCTCTCCTGCGGCGGTGTGAAGCCGTACTGCGCCGGGCGTTTGGCGACGATGACCGAGGCGATGAAGGCCGGGACGTAGTTGCGGGTCTCTCGCGGGAGGTATCGTCGGAGAACCCAAAAGTCGGTGCTTCCCGAGCGGCGAACGGCTCGCCGAACGTTGCCGGCGCCGGAGTTGTAGGCCGCCAGGGCCAGGTACCAATCACTGAACTGGTCGTGCAGATCGCTCAGATAAGCGACCGCGGCTTCGGTGGAGCGAACCGGATCGCGTCGTTCGTCGATGAGCGACCCAATCTCGAGACCGTAATAGCGCCCGGTCGATGAAATGAACTGCCACATGCCATGCGCCCGTGCCCGTGAGTAGGCCTTGAGCGAGAATGCCGACTCGATGAGGGGAAGGTACGAAAGATCCTCGGGCAAACCGGCGCGTGCAAGCTCGGCCCGTATCATCGGCAGATAAGCACCGGCACGCCCGAGCCCGACCTCGATTCGTTGGTGGTACTCGCTGGAGCCGGCCATTGCCTCGAGAAAGCTCTCCACGGTCTGGTTGAGGACCAGCGGGAAATCGCTCGACGGCAGTTGACCATCCTCGACGACCACATCTCCGGGACGCTCGTCGACATAGAGATCGATCGGGGGCAGGATGACGAGCTCTTCGGTCGTGTCCAGCATGCCGTCCATCGGAAGTATCAAGGCCTCTATTTCATCCGCCTCGTCGATGAGCTCGGCGAGATAATCCAGGTACCCGGGCAGGGGTCGGTACCCCGGTGGCGTGGCCAGCACCTCACACAGCGCCTCGTCCGCCCGAACCATCGCCTCACGGGACCGTCCTTCCGCCTGGAGCTGCTGAGCCGACGCCATGAACGCATCCGCCCGTTCTCGGGTCAGCTCCTCCCACTCGAGGTGCGATTCCGGATTGTATTCAGCCGCGGTAGTCAGCTCGGTCGACGGTTTGGGGGAGGAGCTGCAGGCTGCGATGATCAGCGCCGACACGCCGAAAAGCAACAGACGGCCGGTCGATCGGGTGACAGATCGGCTCAACGAAGATTTTCCAAATCGAGCGAGAGCCTGAGACACAGCTTCTTGAGCGATTTTGCGTCCTCCACCTCGAGAGAAACCGGGTCGAACGTGTGAATGGTGTCGCCGCCCTCATCCTGGATGCGGATCGCCACCTGCAGCCCGTGCATGTTTTTGAAAATGTCCGAGTTCAGGGCCTGGTCGATGTTTCGTCGCAGCTCTTTTATCTGTCCGGTGTCGGTGGAAAGTAGCGAATCGAGGTCGAGGTCCGGGGTTTTCGCCTCGAAGCTCTGACCGCCGTTTGCCATGGTTGCCTGCTTCCGCAGCCCATCGAGCCCGGCAAGGATGTCCATCTGGTTGCTCACCTGGACGTGCTTGACCGGAGGTGGAGGTTCCAGGCCGGGTCTGGACTCGGTGTCGAACTCGACCTCGATCTCCCCGGAGTCCTCATCGAGGGATTCCACGTCCGACGGTTCTTCGAAGGTCCCGGTGGTCTCCACATCGGGGAATGGTTCGTCGGCTTCTTCGCCGGCCGGACCTGCCGCCTCGGCACTTTCCACAGAGAAGGGCTCGCCGTCCTGGGGAGGAAGCTCGGTCGGGGGCTCGGCAAGGGGTGGGCCGGCCTCCGCCGGCGCAGCCGGGGCTGCCGATACAGCATCCACCGAAGTCTCGTCCATGCTTTCACCGGCTCCCTCCGCGGCTGCGCGGGCGAGAGACTCGGCAGAAATCGAGGATGCCGGCCGCGGCGGTTTGACCGGCCGGATGGTCGGGGAACGGATCTTGCCCTTCTCGGTGGTGGACTTTGGAGCCGACATCCGAGACTTCAGGTGTTTGAGCGTGATCTTTGTGATCTCTTTGAGGGTCGTGATGACGCCGTCGCCGTTGACGGCCGACGCCTCCTGGTATGGGAAGGTGCCGTCTGGGTTGAGGTCGGCGTTGAGCTCGTCGATCGTGAGGATGTTGCTCAGATCACGCTTGTTGTACTGGAGGACGATTGGAATCTCGGATGGCTCGAGCCCGAACTCTTTGAGATTTTCGGCAAGACTGGCGAAGCTTTCCAGGTTGGCATCGCGCATCGGGCGCTGCGAGTCGGCCACGAACACCAACCCGTCGACGCCCTTGAGCACCAGCTTTCGCGTTGTGTTGTAGAAAACCTGGCCGGGCACAGTGTAGAGCTGGAGACGAGTCTTGAAACCGCCGATGGTTCCCACCTCGATCGGCAGGAGATCGAAAAAGAGTGTGCGATCGGACTCGGTCTCGAGCGACACCATTTCACCCCGCGAGCCCGGAGCCGTCTTGGCGTAGATGTAGCTGAGATTGGACGTTTTCCCACACAGACCAGGACCGTAGTACACGATCTTGGCGGCCATTTGCATCGTCGCCCAGTTGAAGAAAACCATGGTAGAGTTGCGACTCGTCCGCAAGTTCCAAGCTATCACAGCGCCCTGCAACGGTCAATCTCCACAGTCGGTTGCGCCTCGAAGGCCGGGGCGTCCGCCGTCACATCACGTCATACATCGCCGTCCGGAAATGTGAGCGATGCTACAATGAACCGGGTTGGTCAGAACGGCCCAGGAGGCGGAATCAGCTGCATTTTCCGCTGCCGACGACAGGATGGATCGACGAGAAATCAAGTGGGAGAATTCGTATGGAGTTGAGCAGGAGAGCGCTCTCCGTTCTCTGCGCCATAGTTGAGCTTTATATCCGCTCGGGTGAAGCGGTCGCGTCGCGACAGGTGGCTCGACACTCCGGGCTTGGGCTGTCGCCTGCCACCATGCGCAACGTCATGGCCGAGTTGGAGGAAGGGGGCTATCTGAGCCGATCTCATCCATCGGCCGGCAGCGTTCCCTCGGATTGTGGAATCCGTCACTATGTGGACAACATTGATCGGCCGGGCCCCCTTCCGGCGGCTGTTCGCCGTGAATTGACACAGCGCGTGAACTCGATGCGGCGTGAGCTCGTCGAAGATATCGAATGGGTGGCGCAGCTTGTCGCCGAGGCCACCAAAGAGGCCGGGGTCGCGGTTCGGCCGATAGGCGACGGACCCATCCTGGAGGCGGTGTCGCTGGTTCTTCTCGAGAGCCGTCGGGTGTTGGGAGTGATCATCACCGACGACGGCACCGTGGAAAAACGTGTCCTCGAGCTCGACCGGGACAACACCAGGGAGGAGCTTCAGACGCTGTCCAATGACCTTACGCAGCTCCTGTCCGGGACCTCGCTCGAGGACGTCGAGGCGCGTTTCGATCGATTGACCGGAATCGCTGATGCACCGGAAAAAACTGACCTGCGTGCCGAGGCGCGCGATATTGTGCGACAGTTGTTCTCGATCGAGGAGAACGACGTCGAGGTGCGGGTCGCAGGCACCGACAACCTCCTCGCTACCGCCGATTTCTCTGAGATCGACCGGGTGCGATCATTGCTGGCCACGCTGCAGGACCGGTCGTGCATCGCCAAGGAGTTTCGACGTGTCTTTGCGCGCGGCCGCACCCAGGTATTGATCGGAGAGGAGTCGGAAGCCACGGCCTCGGGCAGCCTGGGCATCGTGGCGACGTTGTACTTCAGCGATCAGCGGCGTGCCGGAGCGGTGGGCGTTGTCGGTCCTCGCCGAATGGACTACCGGCGAATCGTCCCGGTGGTTGAATTCATTGGAGATACGTTGACCGAAATGTCACGCCCCAAATGAGTGATTCTTGCCGTCGGAGTAGATCACAAATGGACGGAAGGTATTCTGGAGCGATCGATGAATGATGAAAAGAACTTCTCCGCGGACGCCGGCAATGTCGATGACGAGATCGAGATTGAGTTCGTCGATGAAGAAAAGGACCTGACCCCTGTGGCTCAGGCGCCGGAACCGTCGGAGGCCGCGGCAACCCTGGGCGAAGACTCTGCCCGAGACGAGGTGGATCACCTCAAGACGGAGCTCGACCATGTGCGCGACATCTATCTTCGTAAGCTGGCCGAGTTCGACAACTTCCGTAAACGGGTCGAGCGCGAGCGCGAGGTGAGCCGGGGGGCGGCTACGGAAGGGCTCGTCAAGGACCTGCTACCGGTGCTCGACAACTTCGAGCGGGCTCTGCAGCACGCGGACGACGACAGCGGAGCCTTTCACGAAGGTGTGGAAATGATCGCCAAGCAGCTCTGGGACGTTCTCGAGCGCACGGGAGTGGCCGAAGTGAATCCGTTGGGCCAGCCCTTCGACCCCGAGCTTCATGAGGCGGTGCAGCGTGTGGAGGACAGTGAGCAGACTCCGGGAACGGTGGCGTTTGTCATGCTCAAGGGCTTTACCCTGGGTGACCGGCTGATCCGCCCGGCGATGGTCGGTGTGGTCGTGGAGCCGGAGACCGGCGGCGACCACAACAATGGGGAAGGTCTGTCGTGAGCAAGGTCATCGGCATCGACTTCGGAACCACCAACTGCTGTGCCGCGGTCGTCGACGTCACCCAGCCTGTCGTCATCCCCAACCGGGAGGGCGCCCGAACCACTCCATCGGTGGTCGCGTTCACCGCCTCCGGCGAGCGGCTGGTGGGGCAAATCGCCAGACGCCAGTCTATGACCAACCCGCAGAACACCTCCTACGCGGTGAAACGGCTGATCGGCAGGCGGTACGACTCCGAGGAGGTTCGCTGGGCGCGGACCCTGGTCCCGTTCTCGATCGTCGAAGCAGAGAACGGCGACGTCTCCATCGAGATTCTCGGCAAGAAGTACAGCCCGCAGGAGATGTCGTCGTTCATCCTGCGCGAGGTCAAGGAGTTTGCCGAGGAGTTCCTGGGCGAGGAGATCGACCGGGCAATCATCACGGTGCCGGCCTACTTCGACGACAGCCAGCGCCAGGCGACCAAGGATGCGGGCACCATCGCCGGCCTCGAGGTTGTGCGGATCATCAACGAGCCGACGGCCGCATCGCTGTCCTACGGGTTCGGCAAGGACAAGAATGAGACCATCGCGGTTTACGATCTCGGCGGCGGCACCTTCGACATCTCGGTGCTCGACATCGGGGACGGAATCTACGAGGTCAAATCCACCGCCGGCGACACCTTCCTCGGTGGCGAGGATTTCGACTCCCGGGTCATGGACCATCTCCTTCAAGAATTCAAGTCCGAAACCGGACTCGATCTGAACGAAGACATGATGGCCATGCAGCGCATCAAGGAAGCCGCGGAGGCTGCCAAGTGTGAACTCTCCAGCCACGAGGAGACTGAGATTTCCTTGCCCTTCATCGCCGCCGACCACACCGGTCCCAAGCACCTGCAGGTCACGATGAGTCAGAGCCAGCTCGAAGGCCTGGTGGCGGATCTGGTGAATCGCACCCTCGAGCCGTGCCGGAATGCGCTCGAGGCGGCGCATTTGGAACCAGAGCAGATCGACGAGGTGATTCTGGTCGGCGGTCAGACCCGGATGCCGATGGTCCAGAAAATCGTCGGCGAGTTCTTCAAACGCCAACCCAACCAGGAGATCAACCCCGACGAGGTCGTGGGCATCGGGGCAGCGATCCAGGCGGGAATCCTCCAGGGTGAGGTCAAGGACCTGATCCTGCTCGACGTGACGCCGCTCTCGCTGGGCATCGAAACCCACGGCGGGCTGTTCACGAAGATCATTGATCGCAACTCCACCATACCGACCAAGAAGTCGATGATCTTCACCACCGTGAGCGAGAACCAGACCAAGGTGAACGTGCACGTTCTCCAGGGCGAACGTGGGATTTCGGGCGAAAACCGGTCGCTCGGTCAGTTCGACCTGGTGGGCATCCCCCCCGCTCCGCGCGGTGTACCGCAGATCGAGGTCACGTTCTCCATTGATTCGAACGGCATCGTCAATGTTGGTGCGCGCGACCTCGCCACCGGCAAGGAACAGAGTATCGAGGTTAGCCCGGCGGGCGGGCTTTCCAAGGCAGAGATCGACGCGCTGATCGTCGAAGCGGACAGGTTTCGCAAGACCGATCAAGAGCACCGTGAGATCCGCGAGCTTCAGAACCGCATCGAGGGCTTGCTCTACACAAACGAGCGGGTCGTGCGCGAGTTCGGCGCCGGTCTTTCGACCGAGAAGCGCGAGGAGGTTCGTTCAACGCTGAATCGAGCGCGGCAAGCGCTCGCCAGCGAGGAGCGATCGGTTCTCGAGGAGGCGATACAGGCCGTCCAGGAGGCGGCTCAGATCCTCACCAACGTCATCATGCTCGATCCCGTCGCGGCCTTCGACAGGGAGCTCCTCAAGATGAAACCGACCGCGCCTCCAACGAAGAAAGAAGAAGAAACTGAAAGCGAGTGACAGCACCAGATGACCGCGGGAGCTCGGCGAGACTACTACGAGATTCTCGGCGTCGGGCGGAGTGCGCCGACGAGCGAGATCAAGGCGGCGTACCGCCGGCTGGCGGTGAAGTACCACCCCGACCGGAACCCGGACCTCCCGCAAGCCGAGGAGAAGTTCAAGGAGGCCTGCGAGGCCTATGCCGTGCTCTCCGATGCCGACAAACGCGCCCGGTACGACCGGTTCGGTCGCCAGGGCCTGGGCGGTGAGGGGTTCACGGGCTTTGACCCGGGCGCATTCGGAGATTTCGCCGACATCCTCGGCGATCTTTTCGGGCTCGGCGACATTTTCGGAACCAGGAGGCAGGCGACGGGCCGGCGGCCTCGCCGCGGGCACGATCTCCAGTACACCCTGAAGCTGAGCCTCGAAGAGGCGGCGACCGGGGTGGAGCGGTCGATCCGGGTACCTCGGTTCGAGACCTGCGATCGATGCTCCGGGTCGGGCTCGGAACCCGGCACCACGCCCGAGGCCTGCGGCACCTGCCACGGCGCGGGACAGGTCGCCTTCCGTCGTGGTTTCCTGTCGGTTGCTCAGACATGCCCCACCTGCAACGGTGCGGGCAGGGTGAACCGTGACCCTTGCAGCGACTGTGGCGGCAGGGGCCGGTCGGAGAGGGAAACGACCCTGAATGTGACCGTGCCGGCCGGTGTCGACGACGGAATGCGCCTGCGTCTCACGGGTGAGGGAGAGGGCGGAGCGCTCGGAGGCCCGCCGGGGGACCTCTTCGTCGTGATGTCGATCGCCGAGCACCGTGTATTTGAACGTGACGGCGTTGATCTGCATCTGGAGCTTCCGGTCTCGGTCTTCCAGGCAATGCTGGGCACGACGGTGCCCATGACGACGATTCTGGGTGACGAGCGCGTGGTCGAGGTAGGCGCTGGCGCGCAGCCCGGCGACGTCGTTCGGCTGAGCGGATGCGGCATGCCCCACGTCAACGGCCGGCGCCGGGGCGACCTCCACGTTCATCTCCGGGTGGTCGTGCCAAGGAGCCTCAGCGCTGACCAGAAACGTCTCCTGGAAGAGGTGGCGGAGCTCGGCGGCGGCCTCGAGCCGGAGAACGAACGCGGTTTCTTCGACCGGTTGAAGCGGGCCTTCGGCGGTGTCGAATAGCTTCCTGAGCCTACGCTGCAGTCTCCCGGAGAGCATGGAGGACGAGCTTCCACAGATGCTGGAGGGGTGGCCCGTGCTCGGGACCCAGCTCGAAGCCGCCGACGGTGGAGAGATCTCGGCCACCGTGTTCTTTGCCGCCGAGAATGCCGGTGCGGCTGATCAGTTGAGGACGTTGCTGACGGCGCGAGGTGTGGAGGGTGTCCTCATCGAACCGATGGTGGCTGAGGATTGGCTGGCCAGGTACCGCGACAGGGCGCGTCCTTTTCCGGTTGGTGACAGCTGGTGGGTCGATCCTCGACCCGAAGCGTCTTCTCCGCCACCGATGGGACGAAGACGGCTGGTGATCGAACCGCGAACGGCCTTCGGGTCCGGCAGCCACGAGTCGACCCAATTGATCCTGTTGGCGCTGGAGAGACTCGAGATCGACGGCGCGAAGATTCTCGACATCGGGACCGGATCCGGAATCCTGGCCATCGCCGCGGCCGGGCTCGGTGCGAAGATGGTCGTCGCCATCGACATCGATGAGGACGCGATCTGGGTTGCGCGCGAAACCGCCGGTCTCCAAGAGCGGCGGGCGGGGGTAGGATTTGTGCTCGGAGGGTTGGATTGCCTGGGGGCGGTTGGATTCGACGTCGTGATGTGCAACATGATCTCAACCGAAATGCGGCCCGTTCTCCCCCAATTGCCGGGGCTCCTGGCGCCGGACGGCGTGGCGGTGCTTTCGGGCCTGCTTGCCGTCGAGACACATGACATCGCCGAAGCGTTGTCGCCGCTCCGCCTCGAGGTGAGGGGAGAGCGCACGCTCGGAGAGTGGGCGAGCCTGGTGGTAGCGGTGCCGGGTCGATGAAGAACCCGCCGTGGCTGTTGATAGCGCCGGGTCTCGCGGAGAGCGGACGATCAGTGACCCTCGATGCGGCGGAGGCTCGACACGTCGCCGGCCCACTGCGTCGCCGCCCCGGTGACGAGGTGGTTCTTGTCGACGGCGCCGGCGTGGTGGCTCGGGCCGTCCTGCGCGCTGCAAAGGGCGAGATCGTCGAGGCCGAGATCATGGAAGTGTGTGCCGAGGAACCCCCAGACGGTGAGGGGGTCTCGCTCGCGATGGCGGTGGTCGGCAACCGGGCCATGGATTGGGCGATTCAGAAGGCTGTAGAGGTCGGGGTCCGGCGGGTCCTACCCCTGGTGACGGATCGTACGCAGGCGAAGAGCGGCGCCCTGTCCGGCCGCTCCGAGCACTGGCGCCGGGTCGCGATGCAGGCCCTCAAACAGAGTCACCGGCCGTGGGCGATGGAGATCACGGATATCAGGTCTCTCGTCGACCTGGTCGACTCCGATACGTTCGGCCCGGACGGAGTCGTTGCCGACCGCGAAGGTGTGGCGCTCGTGGATCTGCCGCCGTCGGCCGGGCGTCTGCTCATGGTCGGCCCCGAGGGCGGTTTCTCACCGGAGGAGGGCAGGCTCTTTGCAGCCCGGGGATGCCCTCGTTTGCGGTTGGGCGTTCATACTCTGCGAACCGAGACTGCAGCGGTGGTGGGGGCGGCGATGTTGGTTGCGAGGGATGAAGCGGAAAATTCTCAGTTTTGAATTCTCAATTCTCAATTCCCATCCCCCAGGGATTCAGAGAACATGGGCGGAAATTCAAAATTGAGAATTGAGAATTGAGAATTTGTGCCTGCTCCCCCGGTCCGGTTCAGGAATGAAGAAAGAGTAGAATCTTCCAATGAACCAGGATGCTTTGTGGATTGACTCGCACGCGCACCTCGCGATGTTCGACCGCGATGAGGTGCCGGAGATTCTTGAACGCGCAGTGAAAAACGGCGTTGCGGGCGTTCTGACACCCGCAACCGGTGGTGAGGACCTAGACGCCGTCGTGGGGCTGGCTGAAGACTACCCGCACCGCGTTGTGGCCGCGGCCGGGGTCCATCCACACGAGGCAACTGCCCTCGACGCCGAGCTGAAGAGTCGGATCGAGCACGCCTGCGCGCAGGACGGGGTGGTCGCGGTTGGTGAGATTGGTCTCGATTATCACTACATGAACTCGCCTCGAGAGGATCAGATCGCGGCCCTCGTGTGGCAGCTCGACCTGGCGCTCGAGGTCGGCCTTCCGGTCGTTCTTCACAACCGCGAATCGTGGAGCGACCTCGAGCCTCTGCTTGACGAACGTCGGGGTCGACTGCGAGGAGTCTGCCACTCATTTACCGAGGGCCCCGACGAGGCGCGTCGTGTGCTCGAGCTGGGTCTCCGAGTGGGTATCTCCGGAATGGTGACCTTCAACGCGGCCCACAACATTCGGGAGATGGCGGCCGTCCTCGATCCGGCGCGTGTCCTGGTCGAGACCGACAGCCCGTTTCTCGCCCCGGTGCCGCATCGAGGCCGGCGAAACGAACCGTCATATGTGCCCCTCGTGGGACAGCGATTGGCCCAGGAAATGAAAAAGCCGGTGGGGGAGGTCGCCTCGTTGACCGCCACCGGTTTTCGGGAGCTCTTTGGCGTCGGTGACGGCTGGCCGAACGCGGCCGACCGCTGACCGACCGAGATTTAGATCTTCTTTGGCCGGCGACCGCGCCGTCGCGGGACGTTTTTCAGGCTAATGGTCAACATCTTGGTCGTTGGATTCTGACCGACGTCGAATCTCTGTGCCTCGTCGAATGAAAGCCCGTAGAGATCGAAAAACTGTGGAGCTTTCAAGCTCACTGATCGCCGCCGGCGTGAGAGTTTCAGCGCACCGTCATCGCCTGCTTTGTCGGTCATCTGTACGCCGACGATCTTTCGGGTTTTATCAAAAAATAGCACTGCAAACGATACGGAATTCAGTCCGAACGCCTCCACCGAGGCGGCATCGAATGAGATCAAACCACTCGGTCGAATGGTCGCTCGAGGCCGGACACCGGATGTCTGTGGCGGAATGAACTTCTCGAACGCCATACAGCACCTCCATAGAGACTACGGCCAGCATATGGAAAAATCCATCGACAGTCAAGAACTTTTTTTGAATATTTGTTCGAGATATTTGGGATCGTGCGGTGATTTCTCGAGGTTTCTTCTGACGGCAAATGTCTCAGTGTTGGGAATTTCTTCCTCGCGCCGGCGATTAGAAAAATAACCCTCCGATTTCGCTGAGGAAAAGACTGAATGTCTTCGAGACGGGGAGCGCCGGTTTTCCTGCACGCATAAATCGAGAGCTGAATCTCCTGGATATCGATTCGTGCTCGGCGGTAGGCGTCGCCGATGGATTTGGGAGACGGGTTTTACGCTCGGGCGTGTCGGCATTTCGATGAAGGGACGCTGTGCAACACGAGAGACGCGTTTGCTCTGGACTTTCGTGCACAAGGGCGGCGGTTTGCAGCCCAAACCAGTTCTCACGTGGAAGGTGATCATCGGCCAATTACAAGCTGTAGAGAGGGAGGCATCGGTCGGATACGGGGGAGCCTGGATCGCGAGGGGGGCGATCCAATTTGCGATATTTCCAGTCGGTTAGGCCGATGGATATTAACGGGCGCTCGGCAACCGCGCGCGTGCCCTCATCCGGGGATGATCCGCACCGATCGTGAGCCGTGTTTCTATGAATATTCTGATAGTGGATGTCACCGACATTCCTGAGATTTCTATCGGTGACGAGGTCATGCTAACGTTTCAACGTTGAGCGTTTTGGCGTTTTAACGATTCTTCGAGGTGGTGAGAATTGCGGGCAAGCGTCGTCATCCCTACCTACAACCGGCTTGAGGACCTGCGCCGGGTGGTTGCGGCCGTGCAGGCAGAGGCCCGGCGTTCCGGGGCCGGGGTGGAGATCGTGGTGGTGGACGACGGTTCCAGCGACGGGACGTGGGAGTGGCTGAGCGCGCGCGCGCCGGAATCGGCGGTCGCCGCTTTGAGGCAGCCGAACTCCGGACCCGCGTCTGCCCGAAATCGGGGGGTGGAGACCGCTACCGGTGAGATCGTACTCTTCCTCGGCGATGATACGGTGCCGCAATCGGGTTGGCTGGCCGCCCATCTCGAGGAGCATCGGTTATTCGGTTCTCGAGGCCCGATGGCGACCCTCGGCTACACCTCCTTTCCCCATGAAACCGACGGCCCTTTTCAGCGCTTTATCAACGAGAACGGCGCCCAGTTCGGCTACTCGTTGATCGACGATCCACGCGCGGTTCCCTTTAATTTCTTCTACACCTCCAACATATCGATGCCGAAGAGCCTGCTCGAGAATCTCGGTGGATTTCGCGAGGACTTTCCAGCCGCGGCGTGGGAGGACATCGAGTTTTCCTACCGTGCGGTCGGCGAAGGCCTCAGTCTGCGGTATCAGCCGCGTGCCCGAACCGTTCATCACCACTGTATTCAGCCGCGGACGTTCTGTCGCCGGCAGAGGACATCGGGGCTCTCGGCGGCGATCTTCGCCGGCCTTCACCCGGAGCTGGGAGATTTTCTGGGGCTGCCGTACGTGAGTCTCAGATCGCCGCTGCGACGCCTTCGAAGCCTGTTGTTGGCCGTGCTCGTCGAGCTCGGAGAACATTTCGACGGCGTCGTGCCGGGGAGGGTCTACAAGACGTTCCTGGATGACTGCTATCTCGAAGGCTTGGCAGAGGGATTGCATTCACAATAGCCGGAGGTGGCTCATGGCGGAATTGCGGGTGTTTCTCTTCGCAGGGATTCTCAGTATTTCCGGCGCCGTGCCGGTCGGGACCCAAATCCTCTCGATCGAATCGTCATCGGGGTTCATAACCGCCGCCGGGGCGACCGCATCGACGCGGGCAGTTTCAACGGATGGCACGCCGACGACTCCCGCCGTGCCGAATCTCGTGAACGAGAGCGTGGTCGATCTGCCCTGCATTCCCGTGGCGACGTACTGGACGGGGCAGCCGCAATCAGACGGCATGCCGTCGGGACCGGATCTGGCCGTTGTGAGCACGGTGGTCCGGCCGAAGAACGCCCGGGTCTCCCTGGACGACCGTTTTGTGGGGAGAGCGCGATATCTCGACGGCAAGCCCGGCTATCTCTACCTGGAGCCCGGTACCTATCGCCTCGAGATTCGCTTCGACGGCTACCGGACCGTCGTTGTGGACCTCAAAGCCGAAGCAGGCTGCAAGTATGTCCTCAAGCATTTCATGGAGCGGGTCAAAGGCACGCCCAAGGAAGGCAAGGCCGACGGCTACGGCAAGGGAAAGCCATTTGATCGGGTCTTCGGTCCGTTGCAGAAGAACGAGGAGATCATGACATCGGCAACCGAGCGCGGCCCCGACCCGAGCCTCAGAAAGGACCTCGCGCTCGAGTCCGGAAAAATAGGCGACAAGGAAAGGAGACTTGGGTCCTCGCTGCGCCTCCGTGTCGATCCGAAGTCGGCGTCGGTCTCCATCGATGGTGAATTTATCGCGACCGGTAGGGAGCTGGGACAGATGGAGAACCCACTCGCCATGATGCCGGGCAAGCATCTCATCGAGGTTGAGGCTCCGGGATTCATGGGTGCGACCAGAAACATCTTCCTCGAGGACGGCGAGACGCTCGAGCTCGTCATCACGCTCTCCGGCGCAGAAACAGATTGACATGGGCGCGAAAATCGGCATCGCTGGTTAGCGTCGCGAGTTCGGACAACTCCATGAATCCTGGACAGTAAGCTGGACATCGCCAGGACCCCATGATAAGATGAGACATCAATTGAGAAAGGGAAGGGCCTGGGAAAGCTAACCACCTTGAAACCTGCCTTAAATGGACCTACCATTAACGGCCTGCCTTATTATCCCATCGTTTGATCCTACCTTTTTGGCGGAACCGGCCCTTCCAATTCAATCTACAGCCCAGCCGACCGGCTGGGCTTTTTTCTTTTTGGAGGTCAAGGGTGAAGAGTCAAGAGTTAACCCGCATATCTCACCGGGTTTCGTCGCGAGGCCGGCGAGGTGCCGTGCCCAGTGGGGTTTTCGACCCGAGGGGCGCGGAGCGCGTACTTGCGGTACGTCGAGCACCCCGAGGCGAGAAAACACCGCTGGGTGCGGTGCATCGCCGGCCGCAGCAGAAAGCTGGTGAGATATGCGGGTTAGAAGGTATAGGTCACGTTGATAGTGTAGAGAGC
>JAIVTZ010000017.1:0-14345 GCA_049188105.1 Deltaproteobacteria bacterium
CAGAGGTTCGGAATCGGCGCGATCCCATGAAAGGAGGGGGGTGCGGCCTCGCTCGGATGCAGCCCGCCGGCGCGCCAAAGGCGCGCAGCGTTGGAGGCCGATGGCTCCGACGAGAGCTTGCTCTCGGAGGAGACGTCGGCCGAGAACGCGTGGCCGCGGTCGCAGACCGCGGACGGCGGGCGGGCACGGACGCGAGTTAGGCTTCAGTAAAGCGGAAAATTCGAGGTCAGGGCGTGGACATCGGCTTTGACGGCTTCCATCTCGGCGGTGAACGCCGCCATCTTGGCCTCGTCCTCCTTGTCCTCGTCGGCGCGCAGGACGCGATCGATGAGCCCGGCGATGGTTTTCATCTCGTCGGATCCCATTCCGCGGGTGGTCACCGCCGGGGTGCCGATGCGGAGACCCGACGCAATGTAGGGCTTGCGGGTATCGAAGGGCACGGTGTTCTTGTTGACGGTGAGGTCGGCGAGCCCGAGCCAGCGCTCGGCCTTCTTGCCCGAGATGAAGTCGGCGCCGAGGTCGATCAGGAAGAGGTGGTTGTCGGTGCCGCCGGAGACGATCCGCCAGCCGCGCTCCTTGACCGCCTCACAGAGCACAGCGGAGTTTTCGACCACCCGTTTCTGATAGGCGTTCCATTCCGGCCGCAAGGCCTCGGCAAAGGCCACCGCCTTGGCCGCGATGACGTGCATCAACGGTCCGCCCTGGATGCCCGGAAAGACCGCCTTGTCGATCTTCTCCGCCCACTCTTCCCCGCACAGGATCATTCCGCCGCGCGGGCCACGCAGGGTCTTGTGGGTGGTGGTAGTGACGAACTGGCAGTGTGGCACGGGCGATGGATGGAGCCCGGCAGCAACGAGGCCCGCGATGTGGGCGATGTCGGCCATCAGGAGGGTCTCGGCCTCGTCGGCGATCGCCCGCAGACGTTCGAAATCGATGACCCGAGGGTATGCCGACGCGCCGCAGACGATGAGCTTGGGATGATGCTCCAGCGCGAGAGAGCGCAGGCGATCGTAATCAATGGTCTCGGTGTCCTTGTCGACCCCGTAGGCCACGACCTCGAACTCCTTGCCCGAGTAGTTGAGCGGGTGGCCGTGGGTGAGGTGGCCGCCGTGGGTGAGGTCCATGCCGAGCATGGTGTCGCCGGGCTCCAGCACTGCGAGGTAGACCGACATGTTGGCCTGCGCTCCGGAGTGCGGCTGGACGTTGGCGTGCTCGGCGCCGAAGAGCTCCTTGGCCCGCTCGCGGGCGAGCTCCTCGGCCACGTCGACGAATTGGCAGCCGCCGTAGTAGCGGCGGCCGGGATAGCCCTCGGCGTACTTGTTGGTCATCACCGAGCCCATGGCCGCCAACACCGCCGGCGAGACGAAGTTTTCCGACGCAATCAGCTCGAGACCCTCGTTCTGACGACGCCGTTCGTTCTCGAGCGCTTGCGCCACCTCCGGGTCGGCCGCTTCCACCAGTTGGTTGTGGACTTCAAAGAACTGCTCCGTGAGATTGTCGGTCATCAATCCTCCCGCTCGATCTCGATCAATTCGACCCGTCGTTGATGGCGGCCGCCCTCGAAGGGGGTCTCGAGGAAGATCCGGACCACCTGCTCGGCCACCCCGCCGCCGATCACCCGCGCGCCCATGCAGAGCACGTTGGCATCGTTGTGGCGACGCGCCATCTCGGCGGTAAAGGCATCGTGGCACAGAGCCGCACGGACCCCCGGATGACGGTTGGCCGTCATGCTCATGCCGATGCCGGTGCCGCAGATCAGAATCCCCGCCTGTGCCTCACCCGCGACCACCGCCGCCGCCACCTTGTGGCCGAAGTCGGGGTAGTCGACCGAGCTCGAATCCGTCGGCCCGAGATCGCGAACTTCGTGTCCCGCGCCACGGACTACCTCGAGAACTCGCGCCTTGAGGTCGACCCCTGCGTGGTCGGAAGCGATGACGATTCTCATCGGGCTGGCCATTGGTTCGAAGGTTGCAACGTCGGAACGCTTCCACTCTCCCGTCCGGTAGGCGTCTCGCCTTCACGGGGTGGGCAGACGACAATTCCGAATTCCGAATTCCGAATTCCGAATTCGACCATCAAACTCCTCCTCAGACCGGCTAGATATCCTGATCCGGAGACGGCAGCTGCAGGGCGCGGTACTCCTCGAGGGCGAAACGATCGCTCATCCCCGCGAGGTGGTCCACGATCAACCGCGCGAACCCGGGAGACGCATGGTACCGCTCGGCGACGACCGCCGCAACACGCTTCAACTCAAGATCGCGGAGGTACGGTAGCCCGAGCTCCTCTGCCGCTCGCAGCAGGAGATAATCCGGCAGCACCGACGGCTCGCTCCAGAACGCCCCGAAAAGCGCCGTGAGGACCCGGCGCGCGCGCCAGTCCTGGCGGCTCACCGGGGCCTGGTTGATGATCCGCGAGTAGATAAAGGTCTTGAGCTCGGTGAACAGCTCCTCCACCTCGTTCGAGAACCACACGGTTGTCTGCGAAACCTCGCGTGCATGGATGGTGAAATCCTGATGACTCTTGATGCCGTGGCGCGCACAGAAACCTCCGATCCGGGTCGTCGAGGTCGTCACCACGTCATTGACGAACAGCCGGATGATGCCCCGCACGAGGGTGTTCTGCCGGTCCCACGGACGCTCGTCCAGATAGCCGGGACCGGTCTCGTCCATCACCCGGTGCGCCACCGCCAGCTTCTCCGCCTCCTCGAGAGCGACCGAGGACGCCCGCAAGCCGTCCTCGAGATCGTGGCTCTGCTGTGCGATCTCGTCCGCCACCGCCACCGCCTGTCCCTCGAGGTGGCAGGGAAGGTCGAGGTGGAGCCCGTCGCGCTGGGGAAGCGGAAAGGCAAAGCTCACCTTCCACGAGGTGTGTTTGAGGATCGCCTCCCGAACCTGGTCGGTGAGGTTGATTCCGGGCTGCGCGTAACGACGCTCGAAGAGGTCCACCACCCGCAACGACTGGTAGTTGTGCTTGAACCTGCCGACCTCGGCAACGATTGGCGCCGGCAGTACGATCTCGGTGTTGTCGCCGCGCAGGATCTCGTCGAGCACGGACTCACCGGTGTGGCCGAAGGGCGTGTGGCCCAGGTCGTGGCCCATGGCCGCCGCCTCGGCCAGGTCCTCGTTGAGACCGAGGGCCCGGGCGATGGTCCGTGCCAGCTGGCTGACCTCGAGGGTGTGGGTGAGACGGGTGCGCGGGTGGTCGCCGACATGGGGCACGAAGACCTGGGTCTTGTGTTTCAATCTGCGGAAGGCGCGGGCGTGGAGGATGCGGTCGCGGTCGCGCTGGAATGCGAGGCGTACGTCGCCGGGATGCTCGGTCTCGCGTCGTCGCCGTCTCGCCTCGGTCGAGCGGATGGCCACCGGCGCCAGGCGGTGCGCTTCCTCCTCTTCGAGAGATTCGCGCGTGTTCCGGAAATATTCGCTCATCACACGTGATCCTCGTGCGCCAGCAACTGGCCGACCAGGCGGATGCTGCCGGCGGCCAGTACCGGATCGCCCAGCAGCTCGAGACATCCCAGCGGTGTTTCGCCCACCTTTGCTCCTGGAAAGGCGGCGAGCAGACGATCGACGGGCATCGCCCGTTCATCCGCCAACGGACAGACTGCGATCTCGGCGACGCACGGCCTCAGAACCTCCGCCATCTCGTCGAGCGGTTTGTCGTCGAGGCACGAGAAAACCAAATTGTACCTGTGGTCGAGGCCATTCAGATATCGGGTCAGGGCACGCGCCGCCTCGAGATTGTGGGCGCAGTCCACGAGCACCTCGCGGCCCGCCACCCTGTGCATGCTCAGGCGGCCGGGCCAACGCAGGTTTCCAAGCCCTTCCCGCACGCGTTCCGGATCGAGCTCCGACAGCCAACCCGCCGCGACCGCCTGCCGGGCGAGCGCCAGCGCGAGCTGGAGGTTGTCGCGTTGGAATCTCCCGCGCAGGGGCATCTCCGCTATCACTTCTCTGCCATCCCACCGCAGTCTCACCTGGCCGCCGGGACAGTGGACGCAATCGACGAGCGAATCGGCCGGTACCGCATCGGGCGCACCGAGATCGGTGAGGAGATCGCGGTCCACCCCGCGACCGACAACCGCGCGTTCGGCCGCACAGAGCGCCCGACCCTTGTCACGGGCGATTTCGCCGCGGTTGTCACCCAACCAACGACGGTGGTCGCTGCCGATGTTCGTGAGACCGGCGATGGCGCTGCCGGCGAGGCGGGTCGCATCCCACGAGCCGCCCATCCCCGCCTCGAGCACGGCCACCTCGATTCCCGCATCCGAGAAGACTTCGAACGCGGCCGCCGTCAGGGTCTCGAAGTAGGTGAGGTCGGCAAAGTCGTCGAGGAGCGCCAACCGCCGGCCAAGCTCGGTCTCGCTCACCGGTCTGCCGCCCAGTCGCACGCGCTCTGAGACCCGGATCAGGTGGGGCGAGGTGTAGAGACCGGTCGCCACACCGTGCGCGCGGAGCACCGCCTCGAGCATCGCCGCAGTCGATCCCTTGCCGTTGGTGCCGACAACGAGGATCGAGCGAAAGCTCTCTTGAGGATCTCCAAGCGCCGCCAGAGCCTGCCTCAGACCGTCCAGCTGGGGCCGGATTCGGCCCGCCTGCCGGCGGCTGAGGATCAGCGCAGGAGCGACAGACATCTGGCGAGGGTGGTCTTGAGCTCGGGCCGCGGCACCACCATGTCCAGCATCCCGTGCTCGAGCAGGAACTCGGATCTCTGGAAGCCCTCCGGCAAGGTCTGGCGAATCGTCTGCTCGATCACTCGCGGACCCGCGAAACCGATGAGGGCGCCCGGTTCGGCAATGTTGAGATCACCGAGCATGGCGTAGCTCGCGGTCACGCCTCCGGTCGTCGGGTCGGTGAGCACCGAAATGAAGGGCAGGGCCTTGGCACGCATCCGAGCGAGACCCACTGAGACCTTGGCGAGCTGCATCAGCGACAGGATGCCCTCCTGCATGCGGGCGCCGCCGGAGCACGAGACGATGACCAACGGCAGTCGGCGGTCGAGGCATCGGTCGATCGATCGCGCGAGCTTCTCACCGACCGCCGAGCCCATGGAGCCGCCCATGAAACCAAACTCCATGGCCGCCACCAGGGTTGGAATCTTGCAGATCTCGCCCTGGCCCACCACCACCGCGTCGGAGCCGTTGAACTTCCTGTTGTACACCTTGAGCCGCTCGGTGTAGGGCTTGGAGTCGACAAAACCCAACGCGTCGGAGGAACGGATCTTGCCGAAGAACTTTTTGTACCGGCCGTTGTCGAAGAGCATTTGTAGACGGACATCGGCCGAGATCCTGAAATGATGGTTGCAGCGAGGACAAACGTGTGAGTTGCCCGTCACCTCGCGGTGATAGAGGATCTCCCGACAGTCGGGGCACTTGATCCACAGGCCCTGCGGTCCGGTCGTGTCTTTGGCCATCTAGTGCTCCGTCTCTGCCGGGCCGTGCCGTCGTCCACCCTCAGGTGCCATCACTCTCCATGTCGTTCGGAATCCCCAGGCGCTGGCAGGCGGCATCGTACATCTGCCGGGCCGCCTTTTGCGCGTTTTGGAGCTCGGCGATCTTTTCTTTGACCTTGCCGAGCTCGGCCTGAATCTGACCCTCGAGATCCTCAACCTCCACTTTGGTCTGTTGTAGCGCGTCCTCATAAAATTTCTTCTGGATTTCTGAAAGACCAGTCATCTTCTCCTCCATTTATTTCAAGATGAACGGCACGCGGATCTTCACCCACATCCGCACCTTGACGCCCTTTTTGGTAGCCGGTTTGTAGCGCCACTTCATGATGGCTTCCTCGGTGGCCTGCTCGAATCCGGCACCTGTGCGCGACACGCTGAGGATTCGAACCTCCTCCACCGCACCATCGATCCCCACCAGAGCCGTCGCCTCGACCACGCCTTCCGCCTGCATGGTCTGCGCCCGGGTGGGAAACTCCGGCTGCTCACGCTGGATGACCACAGGAAAGTTCACATCTTCGCCCGGGGTGACGATGTCACCTTCACGAACCGAAGGTGTCGGGGTCGGTGGAATCGGGGTGGCAGTCGGCGGAACCGGGGTCGCGGTTGGCGGTGGTGGGGTAGGGGTTTCGGTCGGCTCGGGGGTGTGGGTGTCGGTGGGAGTCGGAGTCGGAGGGATCGGGGTCGGCGTGGGGAACTCCTCCTCGAGACGTTTCCGCAGCTCTTCCTCCTGCTTCGTGATCTCGGCCGCCGCAACCTCTCGAGCTTTCTCGATCAACTCCTCTTCGGAGAGCAGGCCGATAGTTGGTTCCGGCGTCGGGGTCGCGGATGGGATGACCGCAACGCTGCGGTAGGTTGGCGGCGCTTCGGGCCCCTTGCCGCCGAAGATCAGCCAACCACCGACCACGACAACAACCAGAGCCAGCAGACCGAGCAACATCCACAGACGCTTGTTCCCCCGACCCGTTGCGGCGCTCGACAACCCCGTGTCACTGTCCTCGATTTCGAGAGCGGAGACCGCCGTGTCCGGTTCCGGAACTGAGGCCAGGGCGCGTTGGAAGTCGTCATCGGTTGGAAAAAGTCCTTCTCCCTCATCTCCATCGCCCATGGGTGGAGGCGAGATCGGGGTTTCGGGCGGCGGAGGGAACGGCGGTTCCTGCGGCGGCGGAACAACCGCGGAATCCGCGGGTGCGGAGACGGGCGCCGTCACACTCCCGCCGTCGTCGCCGAGCTGAGCCAGGAACCCGGCGACCGACTCCCGGTCGGGCGACCAACTGTTCTCCCGCAATACCCTCTCGAGGTCCCGCTGGAAGTCCTGCGCCGACTGATATCGCTCCTCTCGGTCGGCATTCACGGCGAGGGATACGATGTGGTCGATTTCAGCATCGACATCGGAGTTCTTCATCGACGGAGCAGGAATGATCGGGTCCCGGACCTGCTCGAGAACCGACAGCTCGGAGTCGCCGGTAAAGACCTTCTCCGAGGTCAGCATCTCGTACAGCACCAGCCCGAGCGAGAAGATATCGGACCGGTGATCGATGTCCTTCCCCCATGCCTGCTCGGGCGACATGTACTGCAGCTTGCCCTTGAGCGCCCCGGCGCGGGTCTGCGAGGCCTTGGTCGCAGCCTTGGCGATACCGAAGTCGCAGAGTTTGACGTCGCCTGCGAACGAAATGAGGACATTTTGCGGCGATACGTCTCGGTGGACGAGGCCCAGGTCGCGATTTTCGAAGTCGCGCTTTTTGTGGGCATAGTCGAGAGCGGAGGCGAGCAGGGTCGTGATGTAGAGGGCGAGGCTGATCGGAATGTTCACACCGCGCTTAACGCTTTCGCTCAAGATCGATCGAAGATCGCGGCCCTCGATGAACTCCATCGCGATGTAGTGGGAGCGGTCGACCTTACCGAGATCGAAGATCTGGATGATGTTGTTGTGACTGAGCTGGGCCGCGAGCTTCGCCTCGTCGATGAACATGCGGACAAACTCATCGCTGTCCGTCAAGCTGGATATGATCCGTTTGATGGCAACCGTTTTTTGGAAGCCCTCCATGCCCATCATCCGCGCCTTGTACACATCGGCCATCCCGCCGGTGGCAATGTGCTCCTCGATCATGTACTGACCGAACGTGTCTTCCGTGGACGGCTCCGGACCCTCGGGTGGCGGCGGCGGCTCGTGGGACGGGGGCTCAGCATCCGGTCGAGGGGGGGCTGGAACGGGTTCCGCCGGTGCGGGTTCTTCCCCTGCGGGAGGGGGCGCAACGGCCCGAGAGGGGCTCTCGGTGGGGAAGGGAGAATCCGGCACGGTGGGCTCCGCCGGCCGAGCGGACGGGGTCGGTACGGCGGACGCCCTGTCCTCGATACCAGACAGGGTTTCCTCGAGCAGCTTGTCGATGTCGGTCTCTGTCACGCTCGCCTCGCGCGCCACCGGCTGCCTCTTTCCGCTTTCGAGAATGTCGGCCAGTGCCGCGTCCACCGGAGAGGAGTCGGGGACCTGCGCCGACACCGGCACATCCGCCGGCTCTTTCACCGGTTGCTGTTCGCCGCCCTCCATATCCGACAGGATGTCGCCAAAGAGATCAGTGGACGTAATGGGGGCCTCGTCGCCGTCGAGGCCGGCACTGCGGCGCAACGCTTCGAGCATTTCCTGCGGAATCGCCTGGGTCGCTGCCGGGCTCGGGGCGTCGTGAATCAACTCCTCAACCAGTTCGCGCAGAGCTTCTGTGCTAAAGGGCCGTTCGAGAATGTTCTGCGCTCCGTAACGAACCGCGTCCTCCTTCGGATTGTCCCCGCGATAACCCGACATCAGAATCAGGAACGGAGTCACCCGCAGTCCGGCACGCGCCCGAAGCAGGGTGATGGCGTCTTCGATTTTGAGATTCGGCAGCACCGAAGTGATGATGACGAGAGTTGGTTCGAAATCGGCGCACCTGTTGACGGCGTCATCCATGTTGCTGGCGATTTCCAACCGAAAGTCGGACGCAGGCAGGGCTGCCCGCACGTGCTCGACGTATCGCGGCTCGTACTCGACAACAAGGATATTCGCGTTCATTGACCCGCCTTCAGTAGCTCTTACAACCCACAAACCCAAACTTCATTATGTGCGACGGGCATTCAAAGTCAACCGGCCGTGGGGACTCTCCACGGTGGGCGGTATAATGCCGACGCTCCCCGCCATCGGTCAGCGAGCATGGCAGGGAGGCGAGAACCAAGGAGCTTCGACCGCAAGGAGGCGTCATGTCGGGCCACAGCAAGTGGAGCACCATCAAACACAAAAAGGGGAGAGCCGACGCCAAGCGCGGCCAGCTCTTCACCAAGATCATCCGCGAGATCACAGTCGCCGCGCGCGAAGGTGTTGGTGACCCCGACAGCAACCCGCGGCTGCGCGCCGCGGTCAGCACCGCAAAAGCCGCCAATATGCCCGCGGACAACATCAAGCGGGCTATTCAGCGCGGCACCGGTGAGCTGCCCGGTGTGAACTATGAGGAGATCAGCTTCGAGGGCTATGGTCCGGGCGGGGTAGCGGTGATGTTGGAGCTGCTCACCGACAACCGGAATCGGACAACGCCCGAAATTCGCCATCTCTTCTCGAAAAACGGCGGCAATCTCGGAGAGAACGGCTGCGTGTCCTGGCTCTTCACCCGAAAAGGTCTGATCCTGGTCCCGCGCTCCCCGGAGATGGATGATGACGAGGTGATGGAGGTTGCTCTTGAGGCCGGCGCCGAGGACTTCGATATCGAGGACGGGGACTACTACCGTGTGTTCACATCCCCCGATGAGCTGCACGCGGTCAAAGAGCGGCTCGAGACCGCCGGGCTCGAGGTCGAAGCAGCGCAGATGGAAATGGAGCCCTCCAGCACCACCCGGCTCGAGGGCAAGCGTGCACAGCAGATGATCCGCCTCATGGAGGCCTTCGAAGATCACGATGATGTTCAGAACGTGTGGGCCAACTTCGACATCGACGACGAGCTGTTGTCGGCGGAATGAATTGAGCTACCGCGTCCTCGGTGTCGATCCCGGATCGCGGGCCACCGGCTGGGCGCTTGTGGTTGCAGAGGGTAATCGATATCACATCGAGTCGGCAGGGGTCGTGCGTCCCCACGGCACCGGCCGACCGCAGCGCCTCGCCGACCTCCAGCGCCGACTGGAGTCTATCGTCGAAGATCTCGCCCCCGACTGTGCGGCGGTGGAGTCGTCGTTCTCCGGCATCAACCCCAAGTCCGGACTCGCCCTGGCCGAGAGCCGGGGTGTGATCCTCGCGGTGCTCGGATGCAAGGATCTCGACGTCAGCTCGTACAGCCCGGCCCAGGTCAAATCCGCTATCGTCGGTCATGGGCGGGCAGAGAAACAACAGATCAAATACATGGTGGTACGACTCCTGAATCTCAGCGACACTCCGCAATCGGACACGGCCGATGCCATGGCTGTAGCCCTCACCCACATCCATCTCGGAGCATGGAAAAAACCTCGTTGACGGTCCCTGGGGCTCGTGCTACGATGCCCTGCCTTCATTCCCTTATGAGGTAGTCTGAGGGTATCGACTCGGAGTGCTCGGGAAAACTCAGCGCAACGGTTCGATGCAGAATGAAACCCGGATGAGCGTGGAACTCATCCTCGCCTGTGGACTCTAACCAAGAGGAGGCAATGCCGTGACTGGACAGGTAGCAGAGTATTTTCGCCAGGGTGGGATCTTCATGTACCCGCTTCTCTTCTTCTCGGTGCTCGCCGCAACCGTAGCGGTCGAACGCTTTATTGTGTTTTCCAAGGCCAAGATCAACGTGAACGCGTTCTTGACCCAGATTCGCAAGGCGCTGCTGGTCAACCGCAACGTCAAAGAGGCGATCAAGGTGTGCGAGCAGAACAAGGGCCCCGTCGCCTCGGTGATGAAGGCCGGTCTGCTCCGCTACGGCCAACCCCGCGAGGAAATCGAAAAGACCATCGAGAATGCCGCGCTATATGAGCTCGACCGGCTCGAGAAGCGCCTCGGCGTTCTCGGCACGACAGCCAACGTGGCGCCCATGCTCGGCTTCCTGGGCACCGTGGCGGGCATGATCAAGTCCTTCGCGACTCTCGCCGAGCAGGGCCTCACCAACCCCGCCGCGGTGGCGGTCGGCATCTCCGAGGCGTTGATCACGACCGCAACCGGTCTCATCATCGCGATCCCGGCGCAGCTGGTCTACAACTGGTACACCACCAAGATCACCCGCTTCGTGCGTGACATCGAAACGGCCTCCAACATGCTGATCGAGACCTTCATCGAGATGGACAGCGAGCGTTACAGTCAAGGGGGCGAGGGCCAGGCCTAGAAGGGAGTCCGCAGATGGCACTCATCCGCGGTAGGGATCGAAAAGCGGCGGCACAGATCTTCACGGCCTCGATGGCGGACATCGTGTTCTTGCTGTTGGTCTTCTTCATCCTCACCTACAAGGTGGAGGTGGATCGCACGAAGATGGATCTGCCGGATACGTGGATCCGAAACAAGGTTCCCGAAAAAGCAGCGGTGATCTCGATTTCTCCTCTGTGGGACAAATCCTCGCCGCTGACAATCCGCGTGTCCACCGGTGAGGAAATGTCGTTGCCGGTCAGCACCGATGAGGAGATTGTGACCTTTGCGTCGACCGAGGTGGCCCGGGACCCCAACAAGGAGTTCATCATCAAGGCCGACGAAGCGGTGCCATATGAAAGGGTCGACGCAGTGCTCGACGCGCTCAAGCAGTCGAAGGTCAAGTACATATTCCTCCTGTCCGACCAGCAGACCGTAAGAGAGTAGGCGGGGGCAAGCATGAGGATCAAGAAAAAGGAAATCGCGTCCGAGATCTTCACCGGATCGATGGCCGACATCTCTTTCCTGTTGATCATCTACTTCATGATCACGTCGGCATTCTCCGCAGACCGCGGCATGGATTTCGCCCTCCCCGAGGACACCGACACGCCCGAGATCAAGCAGGAAGACTCAATCGACGTCCACGTGCTGCGTGGCGGCGCGATCGAAATCGACGCCAAAGGCATGCCTCTCGAGGCCTTGCTTCCGTACGTGCTCGAAAAGCTCAAGCAGAACCCGGACAAGCCCGTGATTCTGCGCACCGATCCCGACGCCACATACGGTGACATGATTCGCGTATTCGACGAGCTGCGTCAGGCCCCTTCCGAATGGACAGACGTAGATGGGCGATCGTTGTACACCGACGTCCGCGGAAATCCGTTGGTAGAGATCAAGACGATTTCAATCCCGACGCAACGCGAGATCGAGAATCTCTGGTCGATGCTCGGAATTCAGTGAAAGGGGAAGGCATGAGCGATTCTCCGAAATCCCCACCCAAGAAGCCGGACGCGAATCCGAGCAAAAAGCTGCCGCTGACCACCGCCGAGATGATGGCCGCCGAAGAGGGCCAGGACCGCAAGATTACGCGATGGTCAATCGGAATCGCCGTGATCCTGCACATCATCATCTTTGCCGTTCACTGGCCGTCGTTCGCCGGCGGCCTATCCGACGCCAAGGAGAAGAGAAGCAAGATCTACGTCGTCAAACAGGTCAAGTTCAAGCAGCCTCCGCGACGTGAGATGCAGCAGATTACGAAACCGAAGACCCAAAAGGTCCCGATCCCGGATCCCTCGCCGGACGAACCCGAGCCGATCAGGGATCAGGATCCCGACGAGGACGTCGATTTCGTGCCCGATGAGAACCTGGTTCTCGGGGTTCCCGATGCACCGCCCCCGCCCGAGCCCGAGGGGCCCGTTCGCTTCGTCGTCGGCGGCAATATCACAGAACCGGAAAAGCTCAGCGGACCCAACCCAATCTATCCCGAGGCCGCGCGTCGTGCCCGAATTCAGGGTGTCGTGGTTCTCGAGTGCACGATCGGCAAGGACGGGCGCGTAACAAGGGTCAAGGTGTTGCGGGGCCTGCCCCTCGGTCTGACCGAGAGTGCCGAAGATGCCGTGAGAAAGTGGAGGTTCCAGGCCTCGACTCTCAACGGAAAGCCCGTGGAGGTTCTCTACATTCTCACGGTGCGGTTCAACCTGCAGTAGATTCTCCACCATGTCTCTGCAAGGATCTTTGAGTGAACTGCCCCTGCCCGACGTCATCCAACTGGTCAGCGTCTCTGGCAAGACAGGTGCGTTCGAGGTCCGGGGGGAGCATGAGACAGGCAGAATTTTCCTCCGTGACGGGCAGATCGTCGATGCCATGGTCGGCCGACTCCGCGGCGACAGTGCGGTTTACGAGATGGCCATCTGGTCACAGGGGACCTTTAGCTTCGAGCCCGGTGAAGAGAGCGATCGGGTCACCATCCACCTGTCCAACGCTACCCTCATGATGGAAGCGGCGCGACGTTTCGATGAGTGGCGAGTGCTGTCGCGGAAAATCCCGTCCCTCGACCTTGTGCCGTACTTCACGACTCGAGAGCCCGGGGCCGACCAGGTCAGCCTCAGTCCCCAAGAGTGGATCCTCGTAACAAAGATTGACGGCGTGTGCTC
Source organism: Deltaproteobacteria bacterium (assembly GCA_049188105.1). GTDB lineage: Bacteria > Acidobacteriota > Thermoanaerobaculia > Thermoanaerobaculales > Sulfomarinibacteraceae > Sulfomarinibacter. The sequence goes on from JAIVTZ010000017.1 coordinate 12,913, forward strand.
CATTGAGAAGATCGCCGACCAGCTCCAATGGGCGCCGTTCGACGTATCGAAGCTGCTCTTCGGAATGATCACCACGGGGTTGGTCGCACTCAGCAACGCCGATGAGGTGGGCAACAAGGGCCAGCGATGGCAAGAAGGACTCAACGCGGTCACCCTACTCGGTCTGGCGGAGAAGATCCGCGCCGTTGCCGTCGATGTGGTCGGGGCCGGGGGGCAAGGCTCCATCGAGAAGCAGTACACTTCAGCAAGAACCCTCATTGAGCGGGGCGAGGGATTCAACGCGCTGCACGAGATGGTGGAGCAGCATTCGAAGGCCATTTCGCTGCTCAAGGGCGCCCACACTGCAGCGATGTTCGATGAGCAGGTCCGTCCCTTGCTCGGTGAGATGCAACAAAACAAAGAGTGATCTCGTTATGACAACTGGAGGCAAAAGATGAAATCGAGGATCAGCCGAACAACGATCGCAGCAGCGGCGGTTCTCCTGTTGCTGGCGGCGACGGTGCCGGCGCACGCCGAGTGGAACAAGGGCCTCGAGGCCTACAAGAAGAAGGACTGGGCGACAGCGGTCAAGGAGTTCGAGGAGGTCACCAAGACCAATCCGGACTATGCAGGCGCCTACTACATGCTGGGTGTGTCGCAACGCGCCCTTGGCCAGGTGAGCCCGGCCATCGCCAGCCTCCGCAAGGCGGTGAACCTCGATGCCAACCAGGCCTCGTACAAGATCGCCCTCGGCCAGGCCCTGTTGCAGGCGGACCGTTACCAGGACGCGTACGAGGTGCTCAAACCGCTCAAAATCGGCTCGTTGGACGCCTCTCTCCGCTCGAGCTATGCACTGCTCTTCGCCCAGGCCGCAACCAAAACGAACCGCGCCGGAGAGGCCGTCAGCGTGCTGACCAGCCAGGCCAGGGTCGATGCCAGGAACGCGCGTCTCCAGCAGGCCCTGGGCTCGACCTACAACGCCATCGGTGATGAGTCAAAGGCCTTCGAGGCGTTCAAGAAAGCTTTTGAGCTCAATCCCAAGGATGTCACCAGTGGGCGAAACGCCGTTCGTGCCGGAATCTCTATCGCGCGCCGATCGAGCTCGGCGCAACAGAAGTCCAGCTATTACCGCCAGACGGCTCAGATAGCCGAGAGCCTGGCCACCAGCTCGCCGACCTTCGACCACCAGCTCCTCGCCGGCGAGGCATGGCTAGGAGCCAAGGAGTACTCAAGGGCGCTGGGATGGTTCGACAAGGCGCGGGCAATACAGTCGAACAACGCCCTTGTCTATTTCTACTCCGCCCAGTGCAAGACCTCGCTCAACCAGCTCAACCCCGCCATCGCCGACCTCCAGCAGGCTCTCAAAAACCGGCCCACGGGTAAGCTTCGAACCCAGATTTACAACCAGGGCGGCTATATCTACGACAAGAAAAAGGACTACAACAACGCGATCC
>JAIVTZ010000018.1:0-13818 GCA_049188105.1 Deltaproteobacteria bacterium
CAGTCTCCTGGGGTGCCTAGCATCCCGGCGCGGCGATGTCGTCATCGTCGCGCCGGCGGTGTCTGGCACCTCCGGTGAACGCGAACCGTTTCCAAAGGCGCTTCCCGTGAGGTGCCAGGCACGCCGCCATGACGTTGAGGACAACATCATGTCGGGATGCCAGGCACCTCCGGTGAACATGGGCCGTTCCCCGAGGTGTTTCCGAAAATTCGAAATTCGAAATTCGAAATTCGAAATTTCTGAGGCATTCCGAATTCCGAATTCCTAATTCCCTTTCAGCATCCTCGGTGTCATCAGCCAACGCAACTCACAGGTTCCCGGCGCGAGATCGGTCCACTCGCCGTGGGGTAGATCCAGGCAGGCTACCGCGGCGGTCGGCATGCGCACCCGGCCGCCGCCGATGAGCCAGGCAACCAGCGTCGACCAGGTGGGCTCGTGACCGGCGATCAACAGGCGTTCGACGCCGGTCCTGGTCTCGCCCACCCTCTCGAGGACGCTCTCCACATCGCTGGCGTAGAGTTTTCGGGTGGTGACGATCGGGCAGCCCCAGTCGCCTGCCTCCGCGGCCAGCTCGGCGGTAGTCAGCGCGCGAACCGCGGTCGAGCTGACGACGAGCTGCGGTGCGGCTCCCGCATCCGTGAGGAAACGTCCCATGCGACGGGCGGCTTTCACGCCGCGCCGGGCGAGCGGGCGTTCATGGTCGTCACCGAACGCGACGCCCCAGTCGGACTTGGCGTGGCGCATCACGAACAGGGTCTTCATCGGCGCCATCCTATCAACAACCCGGGTCATAATCTGCGGGCTCATCCGGCGCGACGATGGGATCGGCAACTGGTTCGTGAACCACGCGGCCATCCGTGAGTCGAAGTGCCGTGAGGCTGCCGCCGTAGACGCAGCCCGAGTCGAGGCAGGCGAAATCGCGGACGCGGTGGAAACCGAGCTGGGCCCAGTGGCCGAAGAGCAGCGCATAACCCTGATGCAGCACGGCCGACGTCGCGAACCACGGCCGCCATCCTTTCGGTGCGTCGTCGGGTGATCCATTGAAGGCGAGGCGCGCCTGACCGTCCGATCCGATCATGCGCAACCTGGTGAAGATCGCGGCGGCGGCGGCCAACCGCTCGTCACCGTCGAGCTCCGGGCGCCATGCCGTGTTGCGGTTGCCAAACAGCATCCCCATGAATCCTTTGTCGTCCGGATCGGAAAGGCGCGCCGCCACCTCGTCGGCCAGACCGCAAGTCAGCTCGATATTCCACTCCGGCATCAGCCCGCCGTGGACCATGACGAATGGCCCAAACCGGTGGACCAGGGGACGCGCCCGCAGCCACCCGAGGAGCTCATCCCGGTCAGGGGCAGCCAGAATCTCGTCGAGGGTGTCCTCTTTTTTGGCCCCGGCCACGCCGGCCTCGCGCGCCAGCAGGTGGAGATCGTGGTTGCCCAGCACCGCGACCAATCGCTCGCTGTGTTCGTGGGCCCAACGCAGCACCTCCAGCGAGGAGGGACCACGGTTGACGAGATCGCCAACCAGCCACAGCTCATCCAGTTCGGGCTTCCACTCGATACGCTCGAGCAAACGCTGCAGCGATTCCCAGCATCCGTGGATGTCGCCGATGACCCAGGTCGCCATTCTCGTCTCTGCCTCCGTCCGCGAGGTTACGTCCTTCGAGTCAAGAAGTGAAGACGGCACGAACGTGGGCGCGGTTTGGCGATACACTGCCCCCGAAGGAGAAAATCATGCGGTTGCAGCTCATGTCGTGGCCGGAGGTAGAAGCGCACCTGGAACAATCCGTCGGCATCATCGTCCCGATCGGCGCCACCGAGCAGCACGGCCCGACGGGTCTCATCGGCACCGACGCCATCTGTGCCGAGGCCCTGGCCTGGAGGGCGGGCGAGCTGACGGACGCAGTCGTCGGGCCGACCCTGAGCGTCGGCATGTCCGAGCACCATATGCACTTCCCGGGCTCGATCACACTGCGGCCGACAACCTTGATCGCGGTGGTTCGCGACGTGATTCTGTCGCTGGCGCGCCAGGGCTTCCGGCGCATCTTCTTCGTCAACGGTCACGGCGGCAACACCCCGTCCCTCGACGCCGCCTTCTTCGAGGTCTACACCGATGCGCCGCAGCTGCTGGCCGACGGCGACGATCTCAGGTGCCTGACCGGCGAGTGGTGGCAGACTCCTTCCGCCGAACGCCTCAGCGCGGAGCTCTTTGGCGACAGAGACGGCGACCACGCCACGGCATCGGAGGTGTCAATGGCCGCCGCCGCATTCCCCGACCACGTCAAGACTGCCGAGCTCGACCCCGACGTCACACCGACCTCCCGTCTCTTCGGTCCGGCTGATTTCCGTCGCCGCTACCCCGATGGTCGCATGAGCTCGCACCCCCAGCTCGCCTCGGTCGAGGCCGGCGAGAAGATCATCGAGGCCGTCGCAGCGGACCTCGCGGAGGAGTACCAACGGTTTGTGACCGAGGAGTGAGGCAAAGCGGTAAGAGGTCGGATGCTGGATGCTGGATGCTGGATGCTGGATGCCAGCAAATGCTCCGCCATCTCGTAGGCACGATCCCTGTTGAGCAGATGCCCGATGATCTGCCCGAAGATCACGCACATTTGTGCAGATGAATTTTTCTTTCTTGACTGCGTCTATCTGCGGGCAAACCTGGGTGGGTAGATCGAGCACCCAGTATCCGGCGGGCATGCGGCAGGGGTACAATCTTTCGCTACGGAGGCCCGCTTGGACTCTCTCTTTCGTTTTTCTGTGCTCGCCGAGAAGATGCAGCCATCGCCGATCCGCGAGCTCTTCCGGGTGATTCAGCAGCCGGGGATGATCTCCTTCGCCGGCGGGCTGCCCGACCCCGACACCTTTCCCGTCGAGGCCTTCGCCTCCTGCGCCGACGTGCTCGAACGTGACGGGCGGACGGTGCTGCAGTACGGTGCGTCGGAGGGTTACCCACCGTTGCGCGAGGCGATCGTCGAGATGATGACCGGGCGCCTCGGCTATAGCCCGCAGCCCGAGGAGCTGCTCGTGACCTCGGGTTCGCAGCAGGCGGTGAATCTCATCGGCCGCGCCCTCCTCGATCCCGGCGACGTGGTCGTGGTCGAGGCGCCCACCTACCCAGGCACCCTGCATTGCCTGCGCAACGCCGGCGCCCGCTTCGCTACCGTCCCGACCGACGGCGACGGGATGAAGGTCGATCTCCTTCCCAACGTGATCGCCGCCTCGGAAGGTGCGACCGGCAAACGCCCAAAGCTCATCTACACCGTTCCCGATTTCTCGAACCCCTCGGGCGCGTGCATGAGCCTCGAACGCCGGCATCATCTGATCGAGCTCGCCGCCGAGGTCGGGATCCCGGTCTTCGAGGACGACCCCTACGGGCGGCTGCGGTTTTCGGGCGAGCCGGTCCCGTCCCTCAAGTCCCTCGCCGGTGACGCGCCGGTAGTGATCTACGCGTCGTCGTTCTCCAAGGTGCTGGCCCCGGGGGTGCGGGTGGCGTGGACCGTCGCCGCGCCGGAGCTCATTCACGCCATGGTGCTCATGAGGCAGGGCGAGGACCTCTGCACCTCGACCGTCACCCAAGCATTGGTGGCCGAGTACTGCCGTCGCGGTCTTCTCGAGGAGCATTTGCAACACATCGTCACCACCTACGCCCGCAAGTGCAGGGCGATGCAGGAAGCCCTCGACCGTCACCTGCCTGAGGGATCCGCCTCGTGGCATGAGCCGCAGGGCGGCTTCTTCTTCTGGCTCGCGCTTACGAGCGGAGACAGTTCCTCACTCTTCGAGCGCGCGGTCGAGGAAAAGATCGCGTTCGTTCCCGGCGGCGCGTTCTACCCGGATCCCGACGAGCAGGTCGGAGACGTCCTCTCGGGCGACGCCTTCGCCCGCCTCTGCTTCACCTTCGCCGACGACGCCGCCATCGACGAGGGCTGCCGGCGCCTCAGCGGGGTACTCGCTTCAGAATAAAACCGACGAACAAGCGCCGGAGGCGCGACAGACTCATAGCCTGGGGCGTCAGCCCCAGGTGGCGGGCGACAAAATAACCCGGAGCCCTGAAGGGGCGACAGATTGCGGCTGCGGCGTGAGCCGCAGCCATTATCTTTTGATTGTCTGTCGCCGCTTCCGGCTTCGCGCTCCGCACTACGCCGTGACAAGTCGCGGCTGGCAATCCCGAGTCTGCCTTCCTGAAAGACTCGCTCAAGGCGAAGCCTCGAGTTTCCGGGAAGAGCAGGCACAGCCTTGACGATTCACTGTCGAATGTAGTATACGCATATCCGCATAGAAGGAGGATCCATGCGTGGCGAGCACACGGCGGCGCGGCGGCGACTCCTGCGGGAGATCCTGAACCGCCAGCGCATCGAAAAGCAGGGGGAGCTGGTCGCGATCCTCGGCCGCGCGGGCTACCGCGCGACCCAGGCGACGATTTCGCGCGACCTCGCCGCGATCGGCGCCGAGAAGACCTTGATGCCGGACGGTCGCGAGCGATACGTGGTGGGCGGCGGCGACGTCTCGGCGCGGCGCCGGCAGCCGATGCTGGTGTCGGTGCTCCAAAGCTACCTGGTGTCGCTGGCCCCCTCCGGCAATCTGCTGGTCCTGCGCACCCTGCCTGCCGGCGCGGGGCCGGTGGCGGCGGCGCTCGACGGGGCCGGACTCGCCGGGGTGCTGGGCACGGTGGCCGGCGACGACACGGTCCTCATGATTACCAAAAGAAGAGACGGCGCGAGCGCCTTGCGGCAGCGCCTGGAGGAGATGCTGAGATGAAAGTGGTTTTAGCGTACTCGGGGGGCCTTGATACATCGGTGATCCTGCATTGGATCAAGAAAACGTACGACGCGGAAGTGGTGGCCTACACCGGCGATGTCGGTCAGATGGACGAGGACCTGGACACGGTCCAGGAGCGGGTCAACGGCGAGGCGAGGCTCAGGATTTACAAGGGAGGAGTCCAGATCGAGGGACGACGGTCCGAGACCCACACCCTGTATGACGAGGCGATCGCGACCTTCGAGGCGGACGACGTCTACGACCAGTCGGACGCCACCGGCTTTATCCGACTCAACGCGCTGCGGCTCCGCACCCTGGCCGGACGGCGGATCGAGGAGGGCGAGTGAGCCGGCTACGAGGTCGCTTCGACTCCGAAATTGATCGGCTGCTCCACGATTTCGCCTCGTCGCTCGAGCTCGACCTCGAGATCGCCGACGAAGATCTCGAAGCCTCGCTGGCCCACGCCGCAATGCTCGCCGAAACCGGAATTATCACGTCCGAGGACGGCGAGGCGCTCGCGCGCGGGCTCGCGCAGATTCGACAGGAGCTGGCGGCGGGGGCCTGGCGGCCGCCGTCCGAGGACGAGGACATCCACATGGCGGTGGAGGCGCGGCTGATCGAGCTGGTCGGGGACGCGGGAGGGCGGCTGCACACAGCGCGCTCGCGCAACGACCAGGTCGCCACCGACGTGCGCCTCTGGCTCAAGCGGCGGCTGGCCGAAATGGAGGAGTCCCTGAGCGAGCTCATCGGGGTCCTCCTCGACCGCGTGTCACGCGACGGTCGGACCCTGATCCCCGGCTACACCCACCTCCAGCGGGCGCAGCCCATCCTCCTCGGCCACCACCTGCTGGCGCACGCCTGGGCCCTGTCGCGCGACCTCGAGCGTTTCGCCGACACCCTCCGCCGCACGGACCGCTCCCCGCTCGGCGCTTGCGCGCTGGCCGGCACTCCGCACCCCGTGGATTCGGCATTCACCGCCGAACAGCTGGGCTTTGCGGGGGTGGTGGAGAATGCGATGGACGCGGTTGCGGCGCGCGACCACCTGCAAGAGGCCGTCGCCTGCTGTGCGATCTGCATGGCGCGACTGTCACAAATGGCCGAGGAGCTGGTGCTGTGGTCGTCGGCGGAGTTCCGGTTGGTGCGGATGGGCGAGGGCTTTGCCACCTCGTCGAGCATCATGCCGCAAAAAAGAAACCCCGACGGCGCCGAGCTCGTCCGCGGCAAGACCGGCGGCGTCTTCGCCGACCTACAGTCCCTGTTGATCCTGACCAAGGGTCTGCCGCTGGCCTACAACCGCGACCTCCAGGAGGACCGCGCGCCGCTCTACCACGCGATTTTTCAGACCCTCGGCAGCGTCCGTCTCATGGCCGCGATGTGGCGCGCACTCGAGGTCGACGCCGACCGTTTCGAGAGTGAGCTCTGGGGCGACTTCAGCCTCGCCACCGAGCTCGCCGACCACCTGGCGGAGCAAGGGGTTCCGTTCCGTGAGGCGCACGAGGCGGTGGCGCGGCTGGTGCACTGGTGCGAGGAGCTGGGCGATAACCTGACGGCGGCCGACGGCGGCGCGGCCCGCCAGTTCCACCCCCTGCTGCCCGAGGACCTCGGGCCCTGGCTCGACCCACGCGCCGCTGTCGAGCGGCGCAAGACCCGGGGAGGCACCGCCTGGGCGGAGGTAGAGCGTCAGGTCGCGCTGCTCAGGAAGGTCGTTCAGGCGAAGGGGTTGCATGCCTCGACCACGCCGTAGGTCTGGCCGTGGTTGAGGTCCTCGGTGTAGAGAAGGGTCGCGTCGGCGGCGTTGGCGGCCGCGACGATCAATGCGTCCCAGAAGGAGATCTTGTAGCGCCTTTCGAAATCAACGGCACGGAGAATCGCTGCGCCGTCGTTGACCACCACATTCCAGCTCAGGTAATCCTCGATCAGCCGTCTCGCCACGGTCGCTCCCACTGGACGTGCCGCTTTTCGCCGGATGTTGACGTAGAACTCCTGCAGGACCTGGGTGCTCAGTAACCCCGACCGTTCATCCCAGAGAGTGGTCAGGAGCTCTTTCGCCACCCGGTGCTTTCGGGCGCTGCCGCGATCGTGGGCGTAGACCAGAATGTTCGTGTCGACGAAGAAGCTACCGCTCATGGAGCTCGCACCGGTCCTCGACTGGCGTCCACCCGAGATCAAACCCCTTCTCGAGGCGGTGCAGCGCCCGCCGTTTGCTGGCCTCGTACGCCTTGTCCCGACGGATGAGCTCCTCGAGGTGCTCAGCAAGCAAGCCGCTGACGGAGGTCCCTCGCCGGGCCGCGAGCACCTTCGCTTCCCGCACGAGATCGGAGTCGACCTTGAGGGTAATGTTCGATTTCATCGTGCGACACCTTTCAATAAAGCACAGAAATACGTGCTACACAAATATACGTGCTCAAGATCGGATCGTCAAGCCACTTCTCTCCCGGAAGCACTTATCAGAAGAGCGTCACGATCGACATTGACAGCACAGGACATTCGTGAATAATCGAAGGACCATGGCTGGACGGCCCGACCTCCGCTCTCACGATCTGAAGCACATCGGTGGTGCTGCGGATGCGACCGCCCTGTCGACACTAGACCTCGTCCTTCTCGCTCTTATGAAAGACACAGCGGGGGTTCAGACGTAAAGCGTTCACAAGCGTATTCGTCACAAGCCCCCGAGCGATCGGGGGCTTTTTTTTAGTCATCACTTGGAGGAACAACCGAATGTCAACGCAGACCACCAATCGTATCTTGATCTTCGACACCACCTTGCGCGATGGCGAGCAATCTCCCGGCGCCAGTCTCACCAGCTCGGAGAAGCTGGAGATCGCCCGTCAGCTCGCCCGCCTCGGGGTCGATATCATCGAGGCAGGTTTCCCGGCGGCCAGTCCGGACGACCTCGAGGCCGTGCGGCGGATCGCCAGAGAGATCGGGACCGCCGATGGGCCGACCGTCGCCGGCCTTGCACGCGCCCACCCGCGTGACATCGATGCCGCCTGGGATGCCGTGCAATCGGCAGCCACACCACGGATCCACACCTTCATCGCCACCTCCGACATCCACCTCGAGCACAAGCTCAGGATGACGCGATCTGAGGTCATCGACCGGACCTGCGAGATGGTGGCTTACGCCAAGGCGTACTGCGACGACGTGGAGTTCAGCCCCGAGGACGCCGGTCGGTCGGACCCGGCCTTCCTCGTCGAGGTGCTCGGCCACGCCATCGAGGCGGGCGCGACCACCCTCAACATCCCCGATACCGTGGGCTACACCTCTCCGGGAGAGTTCTTCGACCTCATCCGCCGACTTCGTGAGGAGACCCAGGGGGCCGATGGAGTCGTCTGGTCGGTCCACTGCCACGACGATCTCGGTCTCGCCACGGCCAACAGTCTGGCGGGGATCAGGGCAGGTGCCCGGCAGGTGGAGGTCACCGTCAACGGCATTGGTGAACGGGCTGGTAACACGAGCCTCGAAGAGGTGGTCATGGCCCTGCGGACCCGGCGCCAGTACTTCGGCGTCGACACCGGCATCGACACCACTCAGATCATCCGCACCAGCCACATGGTGGCCAGCTACACCGGAATCTCGGTGCCACCCAACAAGGCGGTGGTGGGCTCCAACGCCTTCGCCCACGAGGCCGGTATCCACCAGGATGGAATCCTCAAGCACCAGAGCACCTACGAGATCATGACTCCCGAGACCGTGGGCCTCGACCGATCGCGGCTGGTGCTTGGCAAGCATAGCGGCCGCCATGCTTTCCGGGTTCGACTCGAGCAGCTCGGTTTCGAGCTCGATGACGAGGCGGTAGATTCGGCCTTCAAGAGCTTCAAGGAGCTCGCCGACAAGAAGAAGACCGTCACCGATGCCGATCTCGAGGCGTTGGTGGCCGACGAGTTCTTTGGACCCGAAGAGATCTTCAAGCTCGTGGATCTCCAGGTGACCTGCGGCAGCCCCGGAATGCCGACGGCGACGGTGAGGATGACCAACCCCGACGACGAGGAGTGCATCGGGGTGGCCGTCGGAACCGGTCCGGTGGACGCCGTCTTCCGGTCCATCGACCAGGTCGTCGGCCAGCCCACCACCCTTGCGGAGTATTCCGTTCACAGCATCACCGAAGGCATCGACGCTCTGGGAAATGTCACGGTCCGGATCATCGACGCCCAGGAACCGGCTCGCACCATCAGCGGTCATGGCGCCGACACCGACATCATCGTCGCCAGCGCCAAGGCCTACATCGCCGCCAAAAATCGGATGATCGCTCGGATGGGTGGCGCCCGCGTGGCGGCCACCGAGACCAATGACATCAGATCTGATTGGGACTTGCTCCGAATGGGCGGTAACGGGTTCTGAGCACCGGAGGGATGAGCATGTCTCCCAACTTAAGAACCCTCTTCGACTCCATCTGGGACGATCACAGGGTGAAGATCGAGTCGGTGATGAACGGTGGCCCGGATACCCTCTACATCGACCTCCACCTCGTGCACGAAGTCACGTCTCCACAGGCGTTCGAGATCCTGCGGGAGCGTGGTCTCCCCCTGGGCCGGCCCGGCCAGACCATGGCCACCATGGATCACTCGACACCGACCACCCCACCGGACGCGGACGGGAAATACACCTTCAGCAATGCCGACACAGCCGCCCAGATCAACCGACTCGAGGCCAACTGCGCCGACTTCGAAGTCCCACTCTTCCCGCTCGGCCACGAGCACCATGGCATCGTCCATATCACCGCGCCCGAGCTCGGTCTCGTCCAACCCGGCATGACCATCGTCTGCGGTGACAGCCACACGAGCACCCACGGCGCTTTTGGCGCCCTCGCCTTCGGCATCGGCACCAGCCAGGTGGCGCACGTTTTCGCCACCCAATGCCTCCTCGCCCAACGCCCCAAGACCTTCGAGGTCCGGATCGACGGTGCCCTCCAACCAGGAGTCTCGGCCAAGGACGTGATCCTGGCGATCATCGCCAGAATCGGCACCGAGGGCGGCACCGGGCACGTCTTCGAGTACACGGGCAGCACCGTTCGCGCCATGTCCATGGAAGAACGAATGACCGTGTGCAACATGTCCATCGAGGGCGGCGCCCGGGCGGGGCTGATCGCTCCCGACGACACCACCTTCTCGTACTTCGACGGCAAACCCTTTGCTCCGCAGGGCCGGGCTTTCGACCAGGCGGTCGCGGACTGGCGCCGTCTCACCACGCACGACGGGGCCGCCTTCGACCGCTCGGTCGAGATCGACGCCGCCGAACTCCAGCCCATGGTCACCTACGGCACGAGTCCGGGGATGGGGGTGCCAGTGGGCGCCCCGGTTCCCCGCCCTGCCGACCTCCCCGACCGGGAGGCGCGGGAGTCCCTCCAACGCGTGCTCGACTACATGGCCGTCGAACCAGGCAAACCCCTCATCGGGCACCCTGTAGACGTGGTTTTTCTCGGCAGCTGCACCAACTCAAGGTTGAGCGATCTCCGTGATGCGGCCCGGGTGCTCGACGGCCGGCGGGTCAGCGAAGGGGTCAGGATGCTCGTTGTCCCGGGTTCACGAAAAGTCAAGCGCGCCGCCGAGAAAGAGGGTCTCGACATAGTCTTCAAACGGGCCGGCGCCGAGTGGCGCGAGCCGGGCTGCTCCATGTGCCTGGCCATGAACGGCGACCGGATCGAGCCCGGACAACTCGCCGTCAGCACATCGAATCGGAACTTCGAGGGACGTCAGGGGCCGGGCGGCCGCACCGTGCTCGCGAGCCCCATGACCGCCGCGGCATGCGCCGTCAAAGGAACCATCACCGATGTCAGGGAGATGCTGTGATGACCAACCTCGAAAGCCGAGCGACGCTGTTGCCCGTGGACAACATCGACACCGACCGGATCATCCCAGCCCGCTTTCTCACCACCACCGACCGAAACGGTCTCGGACGTCATCTTTTCGAGGACTGGCCGGAGGGTTCCAACGCCCTTTCCAACACCTCGATCCTCGTCGCCGGCCACAATTTCGGCTGCGGTAGCTCACGCGAGCACGCCGTCTGGGCTCTGGTGGATCGTGGCATTCGTGCCGTGATCTCCACCGGTTTCGCCGACATCTTCCACGCGAACGCGCTCAGGAATGAACTCGTTCCGGTCATCGTCGACGAGGACGATCACGCGCGGCTCGTCTCTCAGATCGAGACCTCTTTCGATCAGCGGATCGTTCTCAACTTCGAGACACGGCACCTGAGCTGCGGGTCGTTCGAGGCGGCGTTCACTGCGGCCGCCTCGCCCGCTGACCAGGCGACCCCGGGAGGCGCCGAGCTCGACCTCCTGTTGCAGCAAGTCAACGACATCCAACGCTACGAGGCCGACCGGAGGCCCCGTGTCGACACCCGAGGGGGTATCTGATGACGTTCAAGGTCCTCCTGCTCCCCGGCGACGGGGTCGGCGCCGAGGTCGTCAACGCCGGCCGCCGCGTTCTCGAGCACGCGTCGGAGCTGTGGCGGCTCGAGCTCGAGCTCAGCACCGGCCTCATCGGCGGGGCGGCCATGGACGCCACCGGAGGCCCTCTGCCCCCATCAACCTTGGCCGCCTGCCGCGAAGCAGACGCGGTCCTCCTGGGAGCGGTGGGTGGCCCCAAGTGGTCCGACCCGAGCGCACCGGTGCGGCCAGAGCAGGGCCTGCTGCGGTTGCGACAGGAGTTCGAGCTTTTCGCAAACCTCCGACCGATCCATGTCTTCCCCGTGCTGGCGGACCACGCCCCCTTGCGGGCGGAGCTCCTCGACGACGTGGACATCCTCTTCGTCCGCGAGCTGACGAGCGGGATCTACTTCGGCGCCCACTCCGAGGAGAACGAAAATGGCGAGGCGCACGACACCATGACCTACCGAGTCCACGAGGTCGAACGCATCGCTCGCGTCGCCTTCGAAGCCGCACGCAAGCGGGGCCGAAAGGTCGCCTCGGTCGACAAGGCCAACGTCCTCGCCGCCATGCGGCTCTGGCGCCGCACGGTCGACCGGATCGCAGGGGACTACCCGGACGTGGTGCTCGAGCACGTGTTGGTGGACGCCTGCGCCATGTATCTCATGCAGCGCCCGGCCTCCTTCGACGTCATCCTGGCGCCCAACTGTTTCGGCGACATCCTCTCAGATGAGGCGGCGACACTGGCCGGTTCCCTCGGGATGCTCCCTTCGGCCTCCATCGGGTCCGGACGCTTCGGGGTTTATGAGCCGATCCACGGCTCGGCGCCTGATATCAAGGGAAAGGGGATCGTGAACCCCATCGCGACCATCCTCTCGGCAGCCATGCTCCTGCGTCACAGCCTCGACCGGGACGACGCCGCCACCGGAATCGAAAGGGCCGTGGCGGCGGTTCTCCGTCGCGGTCTTCGGACCGCCGACATCGCGTCGCCGGGTGGGCCAGGCTGCACCACGAATGAGTTCACAGGGGCGGTGCTCGACCACATGTCATCGTGAGGTTTTTTCGGGCGGGTGGAGGCTCGCTGACACGTGCTATGTATTGCGGCCCGCAGCAGCAGACATCCGGTGACAGGTGCGGTCCAGGCCGCACAATCGCACGCGTCTACAGGAGTGTCGCAATCCGATGAACCACCTCGTCCAGACGCGCCGGCGGGGTGGCGCCGAAGCTGAGGCGAATCGACCCCTCGCCGCCCGGGCCGAAGGCGCTTCCCGGCACGACGACCACGTGCTGTTCCTCGAGCAGGCGGCGGCAGAAGGCCATGTCATCCCCGACTCCCGGCAAACGCAGGAGGAGGAAGAGCGAGCCGGCCGGCTCGACGAAGGTCTCGAGCCCCGCGGCGCGCAGCGACGTCACCAGTCGATCGCGGCGGTCGCGGAGGATTGAGCGCATCCCAGTAATGTGCTGCTCCGCCTCCGGGAGGGCGGCGAGTAGACCCTCCTGGCCGGCGCGAGCGGCGCAGATCACCGAGCAATCCTGGATCTTCAGGACCTCGTCGAGGAGATCGGCGGGGCCCGCGAGGAAGCCGAGACGCCATCCGGCGAGGCCCAACGACTTGGAGAACGAACAGGCGGTGATGACGCGATCGCTGGCGCCGGGAACCGCAGCCGGGCTCAGCGGAGGCTCGGCTCCATAGTGGAGCTCGTGATAGGTCTGGTCTGAGAGGATCCAGAGATCCCTCTCGATCGCCAGCTCCACCAGCCGTCGAACGAGGTCGTCCCCGTAACATGCACCGGTCGGGTTGTTGGGGTTGACCAGCACCAGCCCTCGAGTCTGCGGGGTGATGGCGGCGGCCACCGCATCGGGGGTCGGTGCGAAGCCATCCTCCGCACTCGTCGGCACCGGCACTGGAACCGCACCCAGGGCGGTCAGGGTCATGGCGTGGTTGAAGTACCACGGCGACGGCAGCAGGACCTCGTCGTCGGGCTCGACCAACGCCATCAGGGCGGCAAAACAACCCTGGTTCGCCCCGGCGGTGACGATGAGCTCACGCTCGGGGTCGCACTCCACACCGAGGCGCTGGGCGGCGTAGCGGGCGAGGGCCGACCGCAGCTCGGGCAGACCCGGATCCGGCGAGTAGCGGTGGACCTCCGGATCACGGAGCGCTTCGGCCACCCCCTCGACAAACGCCGGCGGCGGCGGGACATCCACCGCGCCCTGATCGACCCGGATCACGTCCGCACCGTTTTCGGCCAGAACGGCGGCTCGCCGCGGAAGCTCGACCAGCGGCGGCATGGCCGTACGACGGACGTTGCTGTTGAAACGCATGAACAAACTCCCAGGCGTCAGTCTACCCTCGCGTTCACCGGAGCAAAGTTTTGAGTTTTGAGTTTTGAGTTTTGAGTTACGGACGTCTTCCCACAACACGGACCTGTAGGCGGAAGACAACTCAAAACTCAAAACTAAGAACTCAAAACTGATTTGGGCCCAGTTGACTTCTGACCTGCCCGAGACTACGGTGGACGTTGGGTCACGAGATGAAGAAACAATCCAACCACCGGCGTTCACGCGAAGACGGCCACCGGGTCGTCGGCTTCGGCTTTTCCTATCCGCTTGACATTCGCCGGCGGCCACTTGTGATTTGATCCCATGGGCCCGCCGGCAACGGCGGGCCCCACGGCACGCCGTCGTCCCGCGGGCCT
>JAIVTZ010000019.1:0-13495 GCA_049188105.1 Deltaproteobacteria bacterium
TCGATCTTGCGGACCAGGAAAAAGTCGCCCTTAGCGGCCGGCGCCACGATACACACCGCGACAACCGCCAACCACAGCGTCTGCGGCCAACTGCGTCTGATACCCATCATGCTTCCCCTTCTGCCGCTGTAGGCGGCGTAAACACTCGTTGTCCTAGTTCTCTGTCGATCATAAACAATGCCTGCGGGCTATCCTTAATCATCTTAAGCTGCTCGACAATTTTATTGACGTTATCTTCTTCTTCAACCTGCTCATCGACAAACCAGCGCAGGAAATTATCCGTAGCGTTGTCGCGCTCGTCACGAGCAAGGTTTACCAGATCGTTAATCAAACCCGTAACCTTCACCTCATGTGCCAGCGTTTCTTCGAGAACAGCGAGCGGTCCGTCCCATTTGGACTGCGGAGCGGCAATTGCTTTAAGCTCGACAGTCCCGCCTCGCTCGTTCAAAAAGTCAAACATCTTCATCGCGTGAAACTGTTCTTCCTGAAACTGAATACGCATCCAGTTTGCAAGTCCTGCCAGATTCGTAGACTCGAAATAAGCCGCCATCGACAGGTACAAATAAGCCGAATAAAACTCAGCATTAAGCTGTGCGTTAAGAGCCTTTTCCATTTTAGCATTAAGCATAATAATCCCCTCAAATTAACTCGTTCGCAGAACGAATCATTAACTAAGAACTCAAAACTCAAAACTGTTCGCTGATATCACCACGATTCTCACGAGAATGTGGTGTCCCAAAAGAGCCGCTCATAGGGAGAGGGTATGCGTGTCGTTGACTTTTCGCTTCGTCGCCGGGTGACGGTTTCAATGGCTGCCGTGGCGCTGCTGTTGTTTGGGATGGTGGCGTTCACCCGCCTGCCGTTGAACCTGATGCCGAATCTGTCCTACCCGAGCCTGACGGTGGAGACTCGTCTGCCGGGTGCGGCTCCGGGTGAGGTAGAGGCTCTGATCACGCGTCCCATCGAGGAGCTTGTGGGCATTTCCGCCGGGGTTCAACGCCTGACCTCGGTTTCGCGTCCGGGTATTTCGCAGGTGACCCTGGAGTTCGGGTGGGGCCGCGACATGGATTTTGCGGCCCTGGACGTGCGTCAGAAGATCGACCTGGTGGCCTTGCCACGCTCGGCCGATCGGCCGGTCCTGCTGCGCTTCGACCCGGCCAACGATCCCGTGATCCGCCTCTACCTCTCGGGCGGTGACAGCCTCTACCAGCTGCGCTACGTGGCTGAGGAACTGATCAAGAAAGACCTGGAGTCCACCGAGGGTGTGGCCGCCATCAAGGTGCACGGCGGTTACGAGGAGGAGATCCAGGTTCGCATCGACGAGGGCCGCCTGGCCCTGCTCGGCCTCTCTGTGATCGAGATCAACAGCCGGTTGCTCGCGGAGAACCTCAACCAGGCCGGCGGCAGTCTCTACGAGTCCGAGGCCCGCTACCTGGTACGCGCCCGCAACGAGTTCAGAGATCTTGACGACATCCGCGAGACGGTACTTCTCAGCCAGGGCGGCCGCCACGTCACTGTAGGCGACGTGGCCGAGGTCATCCGGACCCACCGGCAGCGCGAGGTGATCACCCGTTTCGACGGCGTGGAGGCGGTGGAGCTGGCGGTGTACAAGGAGGGTGATGCCAACACGGTGAAGGTGGCGCGCTCGGTGCACACCAGGCTCGAGGCCATTGCCGAGGAGCTGCCCGAGAACGTGGAGATCGCCTCGGGCACCGACCAGAGCCGTTTCATCGAGGCCTCCATCCGCGAGGTGCTCTCCAACGCCTTCCTCGGAGGCGTGGTGGCCGTGCTGGTGCTTCTGCTCTTCCTCAAGGACCTCCGCACCACCCTGATCATCGCCATCTCCATCCCGATCTCGGTGGTGGCCACGTTCTTCCTCATGTACCGCACCGGTACCACCCTCAACATCATGTCCCTGGGGGGTCTGGCCCTGGGGGTGGGTATGCTGGTGGACTCGGCCATCGTGGTGCTCGAGGCCATCGTCAAACGCCGCGAGGCCGGTGACGACGACGTCACGGCTGCCCGTGAGGGCGCCTCGGAGGTGGGTCCCGCAGTGGTGGCCTCCACCCTCACCACGGTGGCGGTCTTTCTGCCGGTGGTCTTTCTCGAGGGCGTGGCGGCTCAGCTCTTCCGCGACCAGGCCCTGACCGTTTCCTTCTCGCTGCTCGCCGCGCTGGCCGTGTCCCTGACCCTGATCCCCATGATGGTGGCCGTTTCAGGCCGCAAGCCGTCTGAGGGTTCTCAGCAGGAGGTTCTGACCGGCGGCCGGGTGCGCCGCACCGGACGATTCGTCTTTGTTGCCGTCCCTGCTCTGGTTGTGCGCGCCCTACGCTGGCTGCTCGGCAGTGTGCTCAAGATGCTCGCGCTGCTGGCCCGTCCGGTGACCGCCATCTTCGACCGCGTCATGGCGGCTCTCACCGACACCTATCCCCGATTGCTTCAGAGCGCCTTGCGCCACCGCCTGTTGGTGCTCGTCGCCGCTGCCGGCGCATTTGCGGCGTCACTCGCGCTGGTTCCCGGCCTCGGCGTCGACTTGATTCCGCCCTTCGCCCAGGGTGAGTTCGCCTTCAAGGTGCAGCTGCCCGAGGGCACGCCCCTGGAGGTCACCGACCGTTTTGTGGCCACGCTCTCCGATCTGCTCGAAGAGGATGAGACGGTAGAGTCCTTCTCCTCCATCGCCGGCGGCGCCGGTCTGTCGTTGGCGGCCACCGGCACCGAGGGTGAAAACACCGCACGCGTCCAGGTGCGCATGAATCCGGGTTCCAGCCCGCTCCAGGAGGAGGCGGTGATCGCCCGTCTGCGGTCCACGCTGGCCGAAACGGAGCAGCTGCGTTTCGATTTCGAGCGTGCCACCTTCTTCTCCTTCCGCACACCGGTGGAGGTGGAGGTGTACTCGGACAACATCGACGAGCTGCACGAGTCCGCCCGGCTGGTGACCGAGGCCCTGGCCGATGTTCCGGGCCTGGTGGACCTGCGCTCCTCGGCCGAGATGGGCAACCCCGAGGTCCAGTTACGTTTCGACCGCGAGCAACTGGCCCGCCTTGGTCTCGACCTGGCTACTGTGGCCCAGACCGTGCGTACCAAGGTGCAGGGCGAGGTGGCCACCCGTTTCACCGAAGGAGATCGTGAGATCGACATCCGGGTGCGCGCCCTCGATCAGGGCGATGCCAAGGTGGAGGACATCCCCGACCTGATCGTCGGCCAGGTCGACGGCCGGCCGATATTTCTGAAGTCGGTGGCGCGCATCGACCTCACAGAGGGACCCACCGAAATCCGCCGCATCGGCCAAAAGCGAGCCGCGGTGGTGGGCGGCAATCTCTCGGGCCGCGACATGGGTGCGGTGGCCGAGGACGTGCGCGCCGAGCTCGGGCGGTTGGTCTTGCCGCTGGGCGTGACCGTGGCTCTGAGCGGCCAGGAGGAGGAGCTGCAGAGCTCGTTCCGCTCGCTGGCCCTGGCCATGGGCCTGGCGATCTTCCTGGTCTACCTGGTGATGGCCTCCCAGTTCGAGTCCTTCCTCCACCCCTTCGTGATCATCTTCACCCTGCCTCTGGGCGCCATCGGCGTCATCCTGGCGCTGGCGATCACCGGTCACACCATCAACGTGGTGGCGATCATCGGCACGGTGATGTTGGCGGGCATCGTGGTCAACAACGCCATCGTTCTCGTTGACGCGGTCAACCAGCGCCGCCGCGCCGGGGCTCCCCTGGAGGAGGCGCTCACCGGCGCCGGTCTGGCCCGGCTGCGGCCGATCTTGATGACCTCGGCGACAACCATCTTCGGTCTGCTGCCCATGGCCATAGGTCTGGGCGAGGGCGCCGAGCTGCGAGCGCCGCTGGCGGTCACCGTGATCGGCGGTCTCACCGTGGCCACGGCCCTCACGTTGATAGTGATCCCCGTGGTTTACTCGCTTCTTGCCGGTGAGCGGATGACGCACACCGCCGAGTCGCTCAACATGCCGGCGGGCGGGCCGATGCGCCTCGTGCACCTGGCCGCAGAACGGACGCGTCCGGCCGGCGGCGACGGATCTTGAGGAGCGGGAGGAGACGATGAACCTGCCCACCCTCGCCGTACGACGGCCCATCACCACGGCAATGATCCTGGTGAGCGTGCTCCTCGTGGGGGGCATCGCCTTTTTCCGCCTGCCCCTGGCCTTTCTGCCCGAGGTGGATGCGCCCTTCATGTTCGTTCAGATCCCCTACCCAAACTCCCACCCGCGTCAGATCGAGAGGGAGATCACCAAACCGGTGGAGGAGATCCTGTCGACCCTGTCGGGGGTCAAGAAGCTCAACTCCACCACCGATGCCGACGGCGCCAACTTCTTCATGGAGTTTACCTGGGGTGATGAGATCGACGTCATCCGCATGAAGGTCTCCGAGAAGATGGATCAAGTGGAGCCCACCCTGCCGCCGGACATCGGCCCGATCCTCATCTACTCCTTCAACACCAACGACATTCCGGTGGTGCAGGGGCGCATCGCCGCCGAGGGCGTGGATCTGTCGCAGAATTACGAGCTGCTCGAGGCCCGCATCCTCAACCCGCTGCGGCGGGTGAGTGGTGTGGCCCGGGTGGACCTCAACGGGGTGGAGCCCCGCGAGCTATTCGTGGACTTGATCCTCGACAAAATCAAGGAGTACTCGGTCGACGTCGGTAGCCTGGCGCGGCTGCTCCAAAATGTCTCCTCCAATCTCGTGCTCGGCCGTGCCGAGTCCGGCGGGATGCGCTACACCGTTCGCTCTCTGGGCGCCTTCGACTCCATCGAGTCCCTCACCGACCTGGTGATCGACGATCGCGGCCTGCGTCTCGGTGAGGTGGCCGAGATCACCTACAAGGAACCGCCGCTGACCTTCGGCCGCCACCTGGACGGCAAGTATGCCGTGGCGATCGACGTCTACAAGGAGTCCACCGCCAACACGGTGGAGGTCGTGCGAGAGGTCACCAGGGTGGTGGAGGAGGACATCAACAACGACCCGTTGCTCAAGGGCATCCAGCTGTGGGTGTTCGAGGACCAGGGCGAGGAGATTACCTCGGGCATCGACGGCCTCAAGAAGGCTGGTCTCACCGGCGCCCTGCTCGCCACCCTGAGCCTGTACTTCTTCTTGAGGCGAACAGACTCCACGGTGATCGTGGCCATGTCGATCCCCTTTTCCATCATCGCCACCTGCGGGGTGATGTACTTCAGGGGTTCGAGCCTCAACATCCTTTCCATGATGGGTCTGATGCTCGCGGTGGGCATGCTGGTGGACAACGCCATCGTGGTGCTGGAGTCCGTGGACCGCAAAATGCGCGAGGAACATGATCGCCAAAAGGCCGCCCTCGAGGGCGCCGGCGAGGTGCTGATGGCTGTCACCGCCTCTACCATCACAACCCTGATCGTCTTCCTTCCCCTGGTTTTGGGCGCCGGCACCGGGCTCACCACCTGGCTCAAGGAGGTGGGCATCACCATCTCCATCGCCCTGGCGTGCTCGCTCTTCTCCTCGCTGACCCTGATCCCCCTCATGTCCGCCCACCTGCTGAAGGCAAGAGCAAACGGCCGTAACCGACCTATCGAGTGGCTCGAGGAGCGGTATGTCCGTCTGCTCGGGTGGACCCTCAAGCACCGGGTCAAGACCTTCGGCCTGCTGGTGGTCGGTGTGGTAGTGGGTTTGCTGCCCTTCTTTGCCGGCTGGGTGGACTCAGCCATCTTTTCCGGCACCCTCAACACGCGGCTCTACCTCGAATACGAGTTCGACGATTTCCACTACAAGTCCCAATCAGAGGCGGCGGTGGAGCAGGTGGAGACATATCTGGAGGCCAACGCCGATGAGTTGATGGTGGAGACCGTGTACTCCTTCTACGCCGAGAACAGGGCCGGAACCACGATCAGCCTCAACCGCGAGAACCTCAGCGACGACGAGATGAAAGAGCTGCGCACCACCATCCGCGAGGGCCTGCCCGAGATCCCGGGCGTGCGCATCGTCTTCGAGCAGGAGGCCGACGAGGGAGGCTCCGCCACCTACTTCGCGGTCAAGCTCTTTGGCCAGGACAGCACGACTCTGTATCGGCTCGCCGACGAGGCCGCGCGCCGCCTCGAAACCATGGAGGGTGTGGAGGACGTGTCCAGACCGCGCTCCACGGGCCGCCGCGAGGTTCAGGTGAGCCTCGACCGCGACCGCGCTGCCGAGCTCGGGCGCACCGCAGCGGACATCACCCAGGTGCTCGCCTTCACCCTCGGCGGTGTCCGCCTCGACCGTTTCAACGCCGGCGACCGCGAGATCATCACCTGGCTCGCCCTGCGCATGGAGGACCGATCGCGCCTCGAGGATCTGCGCCAGATCCCCATCGCCGACTCGGGCGGCCGGCCGGTGTTGCTCGGCGACATCGCCACTTTCGAGCTCATCGAGAGGCCGCGCGAGATCGAGCGCGAGAACCGCAAGGTCAGAGTGTCGGTGCGCGGCACCTATGACGGCGAGGACTGGGCCGGCACCAAGGACTCCATCGAAAAGATGATGAACGCCTTCAATCTACCCGCGGGCTACTCGTGGAGCTGGAACGACCGGATCGTCGAGCAGGCCAGCGAGGACGCCGAAATGGGTGTCAACTTCCTGCTCGCCCTGGTGCTGGTCTACCTGGTCATGGCGTCCCTCTTCGAGTCCCTGACCCAGCCCTTCGCCATCCTCTTCGCCATCTTTTTCGCCCTGCCCGGCGTTGCCTGGATGCTGGCCGTCACCGGCACACCCTTCAACCTCATGGCGCAGATCGGCCTGCTCATCCTCATGGGCATCGTGGTCAACAACGGCATCGTGCTGGTCGACCACATGAACCACTTCCGCCGCCAGGGACTCTCCGCCGAAGAGGCCATCCTGCGCGCCGGGCGCGACCGCCTGCGACCCATCCTCATGACCGCCGCCACCACCATCATCGGTCTGCTGCCCCTGGCCATCGGCGGCGTCAACGTCTCCGGTCTGCTCTACTACCCGATGGCGCGCACCGTCATGGGAGGCCTCATCTCCTCGGCCGTCCTCACCCTGCTCGTGCTGCCCTACATCACCCTCGGGACCGAGGGCATCGCCAACTGGCTGCGGCGGGTGTGGGTAGGTTCGCAGAGCCCGAAATTGAAGCCCGCAGAGGTTGCTGCCCCCTGAGATCTGCGGGTGTGTTCCACAAAGCGGTGCCATTTTCGGCACCCTTTTGGGGCGATCTCGATCCAGCCTCCACTAACTCAGGATAACGAGTCCCGGCCGGTAGCTATCGCTGTCTTCTACGGACTCACGTTATCTCGTCCCCTTTACCCAGGCTTAACCTGGCGCACGCCTGGCACCCGACGAATTCCGTCTATGGGCATTGTAGTTGTAATAGGCTCGGAAGTATTCGTCCAGGTACCACAGCCAGTTGGAGTCGGCGATCCAGTCGAGGGCGATGTCGGCATCCTCGTAGAATATGGTGCTGCCGAAGGTGACGTCTCCTACTGGGTCGGTGGTGTCGTACTTGTTGTAGGTAGGCGGGTACCAGATGGACAAGCCCTGGGTCTTGTCGTGGAACTTGTCGGCGTACACGTTGTAAAGCACCATGTCGTAGTGGGCCGCCTGGTAGTTGGCAATGGCCGCCGCCAGTTCGGGGTAGGTTAGCCCTTTCTCCTCGATTATCATCAGGGCAGCGTCCTGGAAGGTGACGATGTCGTGTTGGTAGTCAAAGTCGGTGATACTGCCGAAGCCGCCGATCTCGGAAAGATCCCGCGCGTGCGGAAGCACATTACGAAGCTCCTCGAACAGCGGGACGATGGTGTCACAGTAGGCGTTGTGGGCGGAAAACACCGGCTCCATCTTGGTCATGTCCAGCACCGACATGCTGGCAAAGTCCGCGTAGGTGTCCGCGGCCGGATCGCCGTGGTTGCCCTTATCTTCCCAGTAGTCCCGGTGATTGTCCGAGATAACCACGCCGAGATCCACCGGGCTGATGTCGCCGTCTTGGGCCATGTCGTTGAGGATCATTGGCCAGGGAATGCCGCCGTTGGGCTGGATCTTGGTCTCGGTGGTCAGCAGCAGATCCACGGCGTCTCTGAGCTCATAGACCACTTCGATAAACCCCATGCATGAGGCCTCTAGCACAAGCATATCCAATGGAGTGCCGGTCACCACCTGCGCGGCCATCAAGGCCTCGGCCACCCCGCCGGTGGACATCAAAGTGTCCGTGTCTTCGCCGGGATGGGTATTGTCCCGACAGGTTCCTCGCCAGGAAAAACCCTCGCTCTTGATGATCAGGGCGTTCATATCGCTTGCGTATTCATAAAGGGCCATTGTGACGAAGTCTTGCAGCACAGCGGGATCAGAGCTGACCTGCTCGTCGTAGCTTGCGACCGTCACCTGCTCGCCTCCGACGATTTCGAACACATCCGTACGCTCTGTGCTCAGCCTGTCGACCAGGACCAGGATCCTGGGGTGGTACTCCAGACCAGCGGTCGCCTCGAGCATATTCGCGAGGGTCAAATCGCCCGCGGCCTCAAGCTCATTGTCGATGGCCAGATAAAAGAAAAGAGACCAGCTTGATGCCTCGGCCACGATTCCAGCCTGGTCCTTTGCAGCTGCATCTGCGAAAGTTAGATCAGTCTGCTCGACCGCGCCCGCCCCCCATCCCAACACACCCCACGACATAACAACCATACTTACCAATAGTCTTTTCATTCCGTCATCCTCCTCCCATCACAAGGGTTACAAGGGTTACAAGGGTTACAAAGATTAATAGTTGTCCATCTGCTCACTCATCAGTGATTTGTTGCCTCTTTCACAACCTGTTGTCTGTCCAACATGTTGCCTGTCGAAGGAATCGTCAAGTGACGGTGGTCACCAACAGATTCAATATTAAGTATTGTTCAAATGACCAACATCACAAATCACGGGGTGCCGATGGCGTAATTTCAGGAGAGGGAGCCTAAAGGTGCACCTGGGTATTGATGTTTTGTCAGTGCTCGCCCTGCCTCACATTGACGCCTGGCACAGATCGAGGCGCCAGAGAATCTGAGTCCAGGCAGATCAGGTCAGTTGCCTGGGGAGCGTGGCCATCTCGGGGTTCGATTCCGCTGGGTGCGCATTTTGTCTCGCAAATCACCTCGGAGAGAATTGAGTGGTTTCCTCGGTCATCACTAGAGGCCACCGTTCAGATCCCCGATTTTGCGGAGTCTCGATGCCCTACCAATGTGATGATGGAGGATTCTTCTGGGTCGAAGGGGTAGGGGGATCCGAATCCCAAGTGCCATGGGAGACGGATTGACGTTCCCAAAAGGCTTCGGCAGCTCGATGATCCGCGCTTTTCGGAGAAGCTGAATCGGGAGAATGAGGCGATCGCTCAACTCGCGGAGGGAGCCCCTCCGCAGTAGGGGGAAAAGGGTGTAGTGATGCGGAACATCAATACCCAGGTGCCTGGCACCTTTATGGCACCTTTATTTCAGAAGATCATAAGTGAGTGCCTTCTGGCACCGACGCTCTCGATGCTCAAAGAAGAGCCGTCGGAATCGTCTGATCGGGCACGGATGCAGACTTGTGGCGGGCCATCGTGTTGCACGAACCGTATGAGTAGTGTGGAGTGGACGCCCGCATGCTCACAAAACTTCCGAGTCGGTGTCTATAGATGAAGGAGGGTTGGAATTTGGAATCGGTCGACGAGCTGCTGATCGAGAAGACCCTGGCCGGTTCTCTGGAGTGCTTCGACGTGCTGATGCAACGCTATCAACGAGATGTCTTCGCGGTGGCTCGCGGGTATGCCAGATCGAGCGACGACGCGCTCGACATCTGCCAGAATGCGTTCCTCAAGGCCTACCGAAAGCTCGGGACCTTCGCTGGACGGAGCAGTTTCAGGACCTGGCTGACCTCGATTGCCAACAGGGAAGGGCTCAACTGGGTGCGGACCCAGTCGCGGAAGGCGCCAGCGACCATGCCCGACGCTCAGCTCGAGTTGCTTCCCTCCGGTGACGATCACGAGACAGCATTGCTCGAAGCCGAACGCCGTCAGCTGGTCATCGAAAATCTCCACGTTCTCAATCCTCGCAGCCGAATGGCCGTAATTCTGCGGTACTTCCGCGAGATGCCGGTCAGCGAGGTCGCCGCAGTCCTGGACTGCAGCGAGGGTGTCGCACGAAACATGCTGTTTCGAAGCGTGCGCAAGCTCAGAGACGCAGTGGCAACGCAGTAGGGAGAGTCACATGGACGAGTGCACACCGTTTTTTGACCAGATGGCCGATCTCAGAGACCGTCGTCTCGGTGACCAGGAGCAACAGGCACTATTCGCCCATCTCGCGCACTGTGGCTCGTGCCGCGAGCTGCTCGACTTCCACGAGGATCTGACCGCCGCCGCCGGCGAGTTCGCCGGACCTTCCGAGGACGCGCTGGCAGCAGTGCGGCGCCGCGTCATCGACGAAATCAGCGGCGACACAATCTCGCATCGAGCAGAGGTCGTTGCACTGCGGCTACCCCTCTTGAAACGACCACAGCTTCTCGCAGCGGCCGCGTCCGTGCTGGTGCTGCTCGCCGGCTATACGCTCGGTCGGGTGATCGACCGGGGCTCGGTCTCCGAATCCGACCTTCTCATCGCCGCGCTGGAGAGCAGTGCGACACAGAACCTCCGGCTCCAGGATGTCGAAGACTCGCCAACCCTCATTTCCAACGTAGTGGTTCGATCACTGGACGGCGGTCGAGTTGCGCTTGCTTTCGACGTCGCACAGCATCTCGAGGTCCAGCGAAACGAGGACGATCCGCTCGTCAACGAGGTCCTTGTTTACGCCATGCTGGATCAATCGTCCCTCGGGTCGCGGCTCAAAGCCGTCTCGCTCGCGTCCACGGCATCGAACGGCAAGGTGCAGGAGGCGTTGATTTTCGCGATGGTCAACGACCCGGACCTGCCGGTGCGCCTGCGTGCGCTTGAGATCCTGACCAAGGCGCCCTTCGGCGAAGCCGCCGAAGAGGGGCTGTTTCAAGTTCTGAAGCGCGACGACTCGATGCAGATGCGATTGCTCGCCGTCGAGCTCCTCGCTCAGCGCGAAACCTCGCGACAGCGCCTGCTCGAGGGAATGAGCGGCGACGATACGACCTTTGACGCCGCTCTCACCGAGGCGATGCGGCATATCTACAACTCATGAATGACCAACAAAGGAGTTCCATCATGCGAAGAGTTCTGAGTTTTACCTGCCTGATCGCCCTGCTTGCCGGCGCCGTCGTCGCAGCTGAAACCGTCGAACACGAATTCCAAGTTCGCTCCGGCGGTCTGCTCGAGTTCGATCTCGAGACCGGCGGCACGATCAAGATCATCGGCTGGGGTCGCGAGACCGTGACCGTGTCCGCAAGAATTGGCGGTGACGACGCCGACATCGTCAACCTGACCGTGAAGGAGACCAATGGGGGCGTGCTCGTTGCGACTGGCTATCGGGAGAAGCGCAACAGCACCTCCTCGTCGATCGATTTCGAGGTGCGGGTACCGAGTGTATTCGACGTCAAGATCGACAGCATGGGAGGCGGCGTCTCAATCGAAGGTGTCGATGGCGAGTTCACAGGCAAGACCATGGGCGGAGCTTTGACGCTGACGGACCTGAAGGGCAATCTCAAGCTGACGACCATGGGCGGACCCATCACCCTCACTAAATCCGACGTCGACGGAAAGGTCACCACCATGGGAGGGAAAGCCCTCGTGGAGGACGTTTTCGGTGATGTCGAGGTCAAGTCCATGGGCGGCAACGTTGTTCATCGCAGAGTGACCCGCCCCAACGGAACATCGATCGGCGATCAGGTGCAGATCACCACCATGGGTGGCAACATCGACGTCCCCGAAGCACCGGCCGGAGCGGACGTGCACACCATGGGCGGTAACATCACGATCAGATCAGCTCGGGAGTACGTCAAGGCCAAGACCATGGGTGGTGACATCCGGATCGACGAGGTCGATGGATGGGTGAAGGCGACGACGATGGCAGGAGACGTGGACGTCACAGTCCTTGGCGGCCACGACATCGAGATCACGTCGATGCTCGGAGAAATCACCCTGACCGTGCCGTCCGGAGTCGGGCTGGATATCGACATCGAGCTTGACTACACCAAGAACAGCAGCCGCAACTATCGCATCGAAAGTGATTTCCCGCTGTCGCAGCAGGAGTCTCAGGATTGGGATTACGGGCGCGGTTCGGCCCGAAAGACGATCAAAGGGACAGGCGCCGTCGGAGGCGGCGGTCACAAGGTGGTCATTCGCACCGTCAACGGCAACGTTTTCCTGAAGCAAGGACGCTGACCTCAACAACGAATTCCTGAAGATTGATCACCCGACAGGGCGGGCGCTTTCAGCGTTCGTCCTGTTTTGTTTCCTGATCGGTTGTCACCAGGAACCTCCTCGATACTACCCGCCGATTGTGGCGGGGCACCCATGAGACCGACATCGCTCAGTGCACGTGACTGTGAGCGATCTCGTCAGCGGTGGCGTTCTCGACCTTGAGCACCGTGATGTTGAAAACCACGTCCTTACCCGCGAGCGGGTGATTTCCGTCCAGACGTGCGGTGGTTTCGTCCAAGTGGACGATGGTGAGCGGAAAGCTCTGCCCGTTTCGATCCGTTGCGGTCACCATGTCTCCAACCTTGACATTCGGAGGTAGCTGCTCGCGCGGGGAGTCGACGATTCGCTCTTCGTTGCGTTCCCCGAACGCATCCGCACAGGTGATTTCAATCACCTTATTCGCGCCCTCTTCGAGGCCGGATACGGCACTCTCGAGCGCGGGCAGAAGATGGCCGGCGCCGTGAAGATACCGCATCGGCCCGACGCGGGAGGAGGAGTCGAGCAGGTCGCCGTTGCTGTCCGTGAGCTCGAAATCCAGGGTGACGACGCGCCCGTCGCGGATGTCCGCCACACCGACAATGGGTTCGCGCTGGACCTCTGGGTGTTTGTGATCGCCGCATTCACCACCACCCCCGCCACAGGTCTGCGCCTCGCCAAACGCGGGGCATTTTCCGTTGAGGAACAGCTGGACGGCATCACGGACGGATCGGGCGTCTTCCTTGAAGTGCACGGCTATTCCAACCTGCTGAAATCCTGAAAGCGGGCGTTGACCCATGCCGCCGGCAAGCAGGACCTCGACACCTTGTTGCTTCAGGAGCTGGACCGGCGCCATGCAGCCACCCTGTGCGTGGCCGGCGTTTTCGAGAACAGAGACCTCGGCGATTTCCCCATTCCCGACAGTGACGAGTGTGAACGCGCCGCAGTGACCGAAGTGCTCGGAGATGGTGGCATCGAGGCCTCCGGGAGCGTCAGAAGGGATCGCAATCAGCATAAAAAATCCTTTTTCGGATAGTGATCGAACTCCGCACTCCGATCGCTGTCGAGTGGCGATTCTACACAATTCAGTGAGCCCGAGCTCGGCCTCGACCTTGCCTCCACCGCCCGCGCCCCGGTGCCGGCGCCCAACTCGGGCCGGGTGGTCTTCGCCGGCTGGATAAGCCTCTACGGTTCCGCGGTGATCATCGAGAAGGGTTGACCCACTGCCCATTTTCGA
>JAIVTZ010000020.1:0-13402 GCA_049188105.1 Deltaproteobacteria bacterium
TAAAGATCTATCCTTTATTCATTATATTCCATATGTGGTAATAGGTATATTTTTGCTGCGCGGTGTGGCTAGTTTTTTATCAACCTATTGTATGGGGTATGTTGGTAGAAGGGTGGTAATGGATTTAAAGCAATGCATCTTTAACCATTTTATAAAACTGCCGTCATCATTTTACGACAATAAAACCTCAGGTGAACTTTTAGCAAAAATAATCTATATGGTGTGACTTTACTCATGACTAAAATCGTGTTATATTGATTTTACTATGAGCAAAATTCATGATCGATACATCAAAAAGCCTGTAACATCGGACCTCAAATCTAAGATGGTCTTTATCGGCGGCCCCAGACAGGTGGGTTTTTCCGAGCTCCGGCTCGCCGGCAGGCTCCTCGGCGGGCGCGACTTCAGACGTCTCCGATTCGGCGGTCTCCGGTTCTGCAGGGGCCGCGTTGACGGACTCGGGCTCGTCGACGGGTTCCGCAGCGGGCTCGGCGTCGGCGGCCGTCGCTTCCTCCTCTGCGGTCTCGGTCTCGGCCGCTTCGGTCTCGTCGGCCGCGGCCTTGGCGCCGCCCCCGAACATGCCCTTGGCACGATCCATCAGCGAGGTCTTGCTCTTGCCCGGTCCGCCGCCTTCCTCGTGCTCGGCGAGGTCGTAGTCGACAAACTCGATGATCGCCATCTCAGCACCGTCACCATGCCTGCGGCCGAGACGCATGATGCGGGTGTAGCCGCCCGGACGGTCGACAAAACGGGGCGCGATCTCGTCGAAGAGCCGACGTACGATGATCTTGTCGGGGACCATGGTGAGAACTTTGCGGCGCGCCGGAAGCGAACCGGTGCCTGCAAGAGTGACCATGCGCTCCGCCACCGGGCGGAGCTCCTTGGCCTTGGCCAGGGTGGTGATGATCCGCTCGTGGGTGAACAGGGCTGTGAGCTGATTGCGAAACAGCGCTTTGCGGTGGGCCGTGGTGCGGCCCAGCTTGCGGCCGCGTACTCGATGTCGCATGGGAGTCTCCCGTTTCCTACAGATCGAGGTTCATTCCGAAGCCGAGGCCAATGACCTCGAGCTTGGAACGCACCTCTTTGAGGGACTTCTCACCGAAATTGCGGATCTCCACCATTTCCTTCTCGGATCGGCTCACGAGGTCGCGCAATGTCCGTATGTTGGCGTTCTTGAGGCAATTCATGGACCGTATCGAAAGCTCGAGCGTCTCGATCGAGTCGTCGAGGATGGTGTCTTCGCTCTCAGGCTCGATCTCGACCTCGGGGGGAAGCATCGGCTCTTCGACCTCCGCCAACGAGGTGTAGATTTCCATGTGGCCCTGTACCAGCTGGGCAGCCTGGCTGAGTGCCTCCTCCGGGGTGATCGTGCCGTTGGTCCACACCTCGAGCACCAGCCGCTCGTAGTTGGTCATGCGGCCGAGGCGGGCCATCTCGACGCGGAAGTTCGCCTTGCGCACCGGCGAGTACGCCGAATCGACGGGAATGAACCCGACGTCGAGATCTTCGGTCTGGTTCTCCTCCGCCGGAACGTATCCGCGACCGGCGGCCACGCGCACGCTCATCTTCAGCTTGCCGCCGGCGGATAGGGTCGCCACATGAACGTCGGGGTCGATCACCTCGACCTGGCTCGAGCCTGCGAACTGCCCAGCGGTGACCTCGCCCGGACCCTTCGCTTCCAGGGTCAGGAAGGTCGGTTCCTGGCTGTGGGTCTTGAGCGGGATCCTTTTGAGGTTGAGGATGATGTCAGTGACGTCCTCGACCACTCCGGGAACCGCCGAAAATTCGTGATCCGCGCCTTCGATCTTGACCGCGGTAATAGCAGCCGACGGAATCGAGGAAAGGAGTGCCCGCCGCAGGGTATTGCCCATGGTGGTGCCCCATCCGCGCTCGAACGGCTGTGCGAGGAATCGCGCAAAATTGGCGCTGTGTCCCTCTTCTTCCGGCTGCACTTGCGCCGGTAGCTGAAAATCCTGCCAGATCATTTGCCCTCCACCTTATCGCGAGTACAGCTCGACGATGAGCTGTTCCTGGATCGGGAAGCGGATATCTTCGCGGGTCGGGTTCTCGAGAACCTTGCCCTTGAAAGTTTCCGCGTCGAGCTCGAGCCACGGCGGAATGCCCCGACCCTGCGCAAACTCCACCGCCTCTGAGATGTGGAGATTCTTGCGGCTCTTTTCGCGCACGGCGATCTCCATACCCGGAGTGACCCGGAACGACGGAATGTCGACCCGGCGGCCGTTGACGTCGATGTGACCGTGGCGCACGAGCTGTCGCGCCTGGGTTCGGGAGGTGGCGAAGCCGAGCGAGTAGACCACATTGTCGAGCCGCAGCTCGAGCAGCTGCAGCAGGGTGTCACCGGTGACACCCCTGCGCCGGTTCGCCTCGTCGAATGTACGCCGGAACTGGCCTTCGAGGAGACCGTAGATGCGGCGCAGCTTCTGCTTTTCCCTGAGCTGCACGCCATAGGCGCGAACCTTGCGCCGGCGGCCCATCCCGTGCTGACCGGGAGGCGCATTGCGACGCTCGATCGCACACTTTTCCTTGTAGCACCGCTCGCCCTTCAAAAACAGCTTCATGCCTTCGCGGCGGCAGAGCCGACATACAGGTCCTCGGTATCGTGCCATGAGTTTTCCTCTCCTACACTCTGCGCCGTTTGCGCGAACGACATCCGTTGTGCGGGATCGGAGTCACATCGCGGATGCTCTTGATGTCGAGCCCGCTCGCAGCAACCGCTCGAATCGCCGACTCGCGGCCCGGTCCGGGCCCTTTGACCTGCACGTCGACCGATCGCACACCGTGGTCCTGGGCCTGTTCGGCCGCACTCTTGGCGGCCAGCTGCGCCGCGAAGGGTGTGCCCTTGCGCGAGCCCTTGTAACCGATGCGCCCTCCCGAGGACCAGCACAGGGTGCCGCCGCTCGGATCCACGAACGTGACGATGGTGTTGTTGAATGTGGCGTGGATGTGGGTCACGGCGTGGGGCACGCTCTTGCGTTCCCGACGCGACTTTCGCCCAGCTTTGCGTTCAGTGGCCATGCTGATTCTCCTGCTCGCCTACTGCCTGAGATGAGCGATTCTGCCGGATGAGATGTACCAAGCTCTTGATGCTCTGACGCTTGCGAAAAGCGGACGCATACCCACTGGTATGTGGAGCATTTTCGCAAGCGGCCAGAGCGCAAAAGCGTGGTGCAGATCGCCGGTGAGAATCACTCATCTTAGGCATTACTTCTTCGCGACTTGTTTCTTGCCGGCCACAGCCTGTCGCCGCGGGCCCTTGCGCCCACGAGCGTTGGTGTGGGTCCGCTGACCCCGCACCGGCAGCCCCCGCCTGTGCCGAATGCCTCGATAGCTTCCGATCTCTATGAGCCGCTTGATGTTCATGGCGACCTCTCTTCGGAGATCACCCTCGACATTTCCCTCGTTCTGAATCACCTGCTGGATCCTCAGAACCTCGTCTTCGGAAAGGTCTTTGACCTTGATGCCCTCATCAACCTTTGCCGTCGCCAGAATCTTTTTGG
Organism: Deltaproteobacteria bacterium; assembly: GCA_049188105.1. Lineage (GTDB taxonomy): Bacteria > Acidobacteriota > Thermoanaerobaculia > Thermoanaerobaculales > Sulfomarinibacteraceae > Sulfomarinibacter. The sequence continues at coordinate 3,519 of JAIVTZ010000020.1, forward strand.
CGCGGGACCGTCCGATTCCATAGATATAGGTCAGACCGATCTCGACCCTCTTGCCAGCCGGCAAATCAACGCCTGTAATACGTGCCACCAGATACCTCCCCGATCAACCCTGTCGCTGCTTGTGCTTGGGGTTCTCGCAGATCACCCGAACAACGCCTTTGCGGCGAATGACCTTGCATTTCGCGCACATTTTCTTCACCGATGGACGAACTTTCATCGCCGCCCTCCCTATTTGTAGCGGTACACGATGCGCCCTCTCTTCAAATCATATGGAGAGAGCTCAACCAAAACCTTGTCGCCCGGAAGAATCCGGATGAAGTGTTTCCGCATTTTTCCGGAAATGTGGGCCAGTACCTCGTGGCCGTTTTCCAACTCGACGCGGAACATCGCGTTGGGGAGTGGCTCGACAACGGTGGCCACCACTTCTATCGCCTCTTCCTTAGGCATGTATCGACTCCTCGAAACCGAGCACACGGCGACCGTCTGCAGTGACTGCCACCGAGTACTCAAAATGGGCTGCGAGTCTACCGTCTTCTGTCCTTGCTGTCCAGCCGTCGTCGTCGATCGACACCCGCCAGCTACCGCCGGTGATCATTGGCTCGATGGCGATGACCAGGCCCGGTCTGAGGCGCTGGCCGTGGCCCGGTTTTCCATAGTTTGGAACCTGCGGCTCCTCGTGCAGGTCGCGGCCGATTCCGTGGCCCACGAACTCCCGCACGACACCGAAACCGGCCTCTTCGGCCCGCTTCTGGACCGCCACGCCCACATCGCCCACCCGACCCTCCGGTTTCACCGCAGCCACGGCGTCATCGAGGCATCTCCGCGTGACTTCCATCAACCGCTGCGCCTCGGAGCTCAGGGTGCCGATGCCAAAGGTCACCGCCGCGTCGCCGTAGAAGCCGTCGAGTAGAACGCCGCAATCCACGCTGACGAGGTCGCCGTCACGGAGGCGGTGGTTGGTTGCCGGGATGCCGTGCACGATCACGTCGTTGACCGAGGTGCAGAGGGTCGCCGGAAACCCACGATAACCCTTGAACGCCGGAATGCCCCCGTCGGCCCGGATCATCTCCTCGGCAAGCTCGTCGAGCTCGCCGGTGGAAATCCCCGGGCCGGCAGCCTTCTCGACTGCATGGAGCACCCGATGAACGAGGGCGTTGGCCCTGTCCATGGTCTCCAGCTCGCGCTCTGACTTGAGGCAGATCATGGCCTACCCGCGCCTCCCGCGCACCCGGCCACGACGCATGAATCCGTCGTAGTGGCGCATCACCAGCTGCGACTCGATCTGGTTGACCGTGTCCATGGCGACGCCGACCACGATCAGCAGCGAGGTCCCGCCGAAGAAGAACTTGACCCCGAGCCCCTGGGTGAACCAGGCGGGTAGGAACGCATCGAGCGTGGGCCCGATGAACGGAATCGTCGCAACCTTGAATCCCGCGATCAGGATATTCGGCAGGATCGCCACCACCGCCAGGTAGACAGAGCCGACCAGGGTGATGCGGGTGAGGATTTTGTCGATGAACTCGGCGGTCCGCTTGCCGGGCCTGATGCCCGGGATGAACCCGCCGTACTTGCGCATGTTCTCGGCGGTGTCCTCGGGGTTGAAGATGATCGAGGTGTAGAAGTAGCAGAAGAAAATGATCGACATGAAGTAGACGAGGTTGTACATGGGCTCGCCCCATGCCAGGGCCTCGGTGATCTTCTGCAGCCACCGGTTGTCGATCATCTGGCCGAGGGTCTGCGGGAAGGACATGATCGAGGCAGCGAAGATCACCGGGATCACGCCGCCGGTGTTGAGGCGCAGCGGCAGGTAGGTGCTCTGACCGCCGTACACTCTTCGGCCCACAACGCGCTTGGCGTATTGGATCGGGATGCGACGTTGCGCACGTTCCATGTACACGATCGCGGCCACCACCATGATCATGAAGACGACCAGCAGAACGACCGTGATGATGCTCAACGCTCCGGTCTGCATATCGGTGATGGTGTTGATGATCGCCCCCGGAAGGCCGACGACGATTCCCGCGAAGATGATCAACGAGATGCCGTTACCGATGCCACGCTCTGAAATCTGCTCACCAAGCCACATCACGAATGCCGTGCCGGTGGTCAACGTGAGCACCGTCAGCATACGGAACCCCCATCCCTGGAGGTGCTCCGGCACCAACAGCGCGCCGCCCGGAGCGGTCGTCCGCTCGAGGAAGAACGAAATGCCCATGCCCTGGATCACCGACAGCACAACCGTGCCGTAACGGGTGTATTGGGTGATCTTGCGGCGGCCGAGCTCGCCCTCCTTGGAGAGCTTCTCGAGATAGGGCCACACCACCGTCAACAGCTGGAGGATGATCGATGCCGAAATGTACGGCATGATGCCGAGCGCGAAGACCGTCATCCTTCCCAGCGCACCGCCCGAGAAAAGATTGATGAACCCGAGCAGGGTGCCCTCGGCCGCCTTTGTGAACTCGGCAATCGCCACCGGGTCGATGCCCGGAATTGGAATGAACGACCCCAACCGGTAGACCGCGAGCAACGAGAACGTGAAGATCACGCGCCGTCGGAGGTCCGGAATGGCAAAGATATTGCGGAAGCTCTCGATCACGACGTCACCACCTCGCAACTGCCGCCGGCCTTCTCGATGCCGGCGCGCGCGGCACCTGAGAACTTATGGGCCTGGACGATGAGTTTTTTTGTGAGATCGCCGTCGGCAAGCACCTTGATCAGCCGCTTGCCGCCTCGGGCCAGACCCTTTTCGACCAGGACCTCCGGCGAGACGGTGTCGCCGTCAGAAAAGATTCGCTCGAGATCGCGAAGATTGACGACCTGGAACTCGACCCTGAAAATGTTGGTGAACCCGCGCTTGGGGATGCGTCGTACGAGGGGCATCTGACCACCCTCGAATCCATAGCGTCGCGAGTATCCACTGCGTGATTTCTGGCCCTTGTGGCCGCGTCCTGCAGTCTTGCCGTTGCCCGAGCCGGGACCCCGCCCGACCCGTTTGCGCGGGCGCTTGGCGCCCGGCGCCGGATGCAGATTATAAAGTTCCATGGCTCAGCCCTCCAGTTCTTCGACCGAGACCAGGTGGATGACCTTGGCAACCATGCCTCGGATGCACGGGTCGTCGTGCCTGGTGACGGTACGGCCGATGCGACCGAGACCGAGCCCAGTCAGTACCCGCCGCTGCTTCCTCGCATAACCGATTTGGCTCTTCACCTGCGTGATCTTGAGAATCTTCGCACTCTTGGCGGCCTTCGCCACCGTCTTCTTCGGTGCAGCCTTCTTGGCCGGCGCCTTGGCGGCGGTTTCCTTCGGCGCAGCCTTCTTGGCCGGCGCCTTGGCGGCGGCCTTCTTCGGCGCGGCCTTTTTCGCCGGCGCCTTCGCGACCGTCTTTTTGGGGGCAGCTTTCTTGGTAGACGCCTTCTTCGGCGCGGCCTTCTTTGCCGGCTTCTTCTTCGGAGCCGCCTTTTTGGCGGCCTCTTTCTTTACGGGCGCCTTTTTCGCCGGAGCCTTGTCGGCGGCGGCCTTGGGGTCCTTCTTTTCTGCGGTCATGAGCTCTCAACCTCCTCGGCCGCCACGGTGTCGGCATGCTCCTCGGCCGACGCGGTCTCGGGTGCGGGCTCGGAGTCCGCCGCGCCAGAGATCTTGACGCCGCGCAGACGCTGCACCTGGCCCAAGGTCATCAACTGGTCGATGGCGTCGAACGTGGCGCGGACCACGTTGACCGGGTTGCGGCTGCCGACGATCTTGGTCAGAACGTCGGCCACACCGGCCGACTCCATCACCGCACGCACCCCACCGCCGGCTATGACGCCGGTACCGGGAGATGCCGGACGGAGCAGAACCTTGGTTGCGCCCCAACGCCCCCACACGAGATGGGGAACCGTACCGCTGACCAGGGGGATCTTCACCATTTCTTTGCGAGCCTGCTCGCTCGCCTTCTGGATCGCGGGCGGCACCTCGCGGGCCTTGCCGGTGCCGTAGCCCACCTTGCCGGCGCCGTCACCGGCAACCACGACTGCGGAAAAGGAGAAGTTTTTCCCGCCCTTGACCACCTTCGCAACGCGGTTGATGTACACGACTGTTTCAGCGAACTCGGACTCTCGGTTCATCATTGTCGGCAACCCCTAAAACTTCAGACCCGCTTCACGGGCCCCATCGGCAAATGCCTGAATCACGCCGTGATACCGAAACCCTCCACGGTCGAAGACCACGGATTCCACGCCCTGCTCCTTCGCCCGCTCGGCGATCAACTTCCCGAGCACCTTGCCGGCCTCACGGTTGCCGGTGGCGTCAAGGCCGCCGGAGGCCGCCTTTTCGAGGGTGGACACGGATGCGAGGGTCACGCCCTTGTCATCGTCGATGATCTGCGCGTAGACGTGGCGCAGGCTCCGGTACACCGACAGACGCGGCCTCTCGGCGGTCCCGCGGACGGCCGCGCGATAACGGCGCTTGGTCTTCACCCGACGCTGCTTACGATCTGTAACCCTCATACCTCAGAACCTCCTGCTACGGTCTGCACCCGGCTCATACTGTTGTCGCTGCCCGCTTACCGGCCTTGATGCGGACCCGCTCGTCGGAGTAGCGAATACCCTTGCCCTTGTATGGCTCAGGCGGCCGCAGCGCACGGATTTCCGCCGCGATCTGGCCGACCTGTTGGCGATCGAAGCCCTTCACAGTCACCTTGTTGGCCTTCGGCTCGACATCGATCTCGATCCCGTCGGGCACTCGAAAGTCGATGGAATGCGAGTAACCGAGGTTGAAGGTGACGGTGTCGCCCTTGCTCTCGGCCCGGTAGCCGATACCGACAATCTCCAGCTCCTTCGACCAGCCCTCGGACACCCCGGTGGCGGCGTTGGCCACCAGGGCGCGCACCAGACCGTGATACGAGCGCGTCTGACCCTCGTCATCGGCACGGCTGACGTTGACGAACCCGTCCTCGACCGCCGCCGAAATGCCTGGCAGCAGCTTCACCTGGAGCTGCCCCTTCGGGCCCTTTACCGAGACCAGGTCTCCGGCAATCTGAATTTCAACCCCCTTGGGCACGGGGACCGGTTGTCTTCCAATCCGTGACATGACGCCTCCTACCAGATCTCACACAGAACTTCGCCACCCACTCGCAGACCTCTTGCCTGCTCGTCGGTGAGGACGCCCCGGTTCGTCGAGATCACCGCTACGCCGAGCCCGTTGCGAACCTTGCGCAGATCCTCCACCCGTCGGTAGATCCTGCAGCCCGGGCGCGAAACCCGCTGCAAACCATGGATCACCGACTCGCCGTCGTCTGCGTATTTGAGGTAAATGCGGATGGTCCCCTGAGGGCCCTCCTCAAGCACCTTGAAGGTGCGGATGTACCCTTCCTGTTTGAAGATCTTCGCGATCTCCAGCTTCATTTTCGACGCCGGAACATCGGTACGATCGTGGCGCACGGTGGTTGCGTTCCGGATGTGCGTCAGCAGATCAGCAATCGGATCAGTCATGCTCATGATGAACTCCTCACCAGCTCGCCTTGGTGACCCCGGGGAGATACCCCTCGAGGGCCAGCTTGCGAAAGCACAGCCTGCACAGCTGGAACTTACGCATGTAACCCCGCGGTCGACCGCAGACCCGGCAGCGGTTGCGCTGGCGAACCTTGAACTTCGGCTTCTTCAGGCTTTTCGCGATCATTGCCTTGCGTGCCACGATGCCTCCTAACGGCTCTTGAACGGCATCCCCAAACCGGCCAGGAGCGCTCGCGCCTGATCGTCGGTAGGTGCCGTCGTGGTGATGGTGATGTTCATGCCCATGGTGCCTTCGACCTTCTGATAGTCGACTTCCGGAAAGACCAGAATGTCGCGAATACCGAGGGTGTAGTTACCACGACCGTCGAACGCATTGGCCGAGATGCCGCGGAAGTCGCGCACCCGGGGCAACCCGATAGAAATCAGACGATCGAGGAACTCGTACATTCGCTCCCGCCGCAGGGTGACCCGCGCGCCCACCGGCATGCCCTCACGAAGCTTGAATGCCGCGATCGACTTCCGCGCCTTTCGCGCCTCGGGCAGTTGGGCGGTAATGTTCGTGAGCTGCTCCATGGCCACGTCGAGCAGCTTGGCGTTGCGGCTGGCCTCGCCGACGCCGATGTTGCAGGTGATCTTGGTGATTTTCGGCACCTGCATCGGGTTGGTCAGCCCGAACTCCTTTTGGAGCTGCGGGAAGACCTCCTTACGGTATTTTTCTTCCAAGCGCGCCATCGTCCCTCCTATCGGTCGAGAATCGCGCCGTCGACCTTGGCAACGCGAACCTTCCGCCCGTCGTCCAGGATTCGGAAACCGATCCGGGAGCGCTGTCCGCTGTCCGGCGAGACCACCATCACGTTGGAGACGTGGATAGGCGCCTCACGTTCGACGATCCCGCCCTTTACGTTCTTCTGCGGGTTGGGCCGCGTGTGACGTTTGATCATGTTCACGCCCTCGATCACCAGCCGCTCTCGGGAGCGATCGATGACCAGGACCCGGCCCCGTGTGCCGGCGTCCTTGCCGGAAATGACCTCTACGGTGTCACCCTTCTTGATCTTCATGGTCGCTCCTACAAAACCTCTGGGGCCAGAGACACAATCTTCATGAATTTTTTCTCGCGCAGCTCGCGGGCCACCGGCCCGAAGACACGGGTGCCGACCGGGTCGCGCTCTGCGGTCACCAGGACGGCCGCGTTCTCGTCGAAGCGGATGTACGACCCGTCGCGACGGCGGGCACGGGACTTGGTGCGGACCACAACCGCCTTGACCACGGTGCCCTTCTTGATTTCGGAATCGGGCGCGGCCTCCTTGACCGAGCACACGATGATGTCGCCGATGCCGGCATAGCGGGGCGCCGCCGACCCGCCGAGCTGGCGAATTGCCTGCAATCGGCGCGCGCCGGAGTTATCGGCGACTAAGAGCATGGTTCCCATCTGGATCATCGTTCGACCTCCCGCCTACTGCGCCCGCTCGATGACCTTACGAACGCGCCAGCGCTTACGCTTGGACAGCGGTCGGCACTCTTCGATGAGCACCCGGTCACCCTCGTTGCAGGCGTTCTCCTCGTCGTGCGCCATAAACTTCGACGACGTACGTACGAACTTCGAATACAGCGGATGCATGACCAGGTTTTCGACCTTCACCACGACCGACTTGTCTGCTGCGCTGGAGGTCACCAGACCCACCTTGGTGGTCTTGCGCGAGGTTTTGACGTCACTGCTCATCACACAACTCCCTCGGTCTGACGTTCGCCCATAACCGTCAGCACGCGAGCGATGTCCTTGCGGACCTCGCGGATCTTGATGGGATTCTCGATCTGTCCCGTCGACTTCTGGAAGCGAAGCTTGAAGAGCTGCTCCTCGAGATCCCCAAGCGCCTTGCGAAGCTCATCGTCCGAACGATCACGAATTTCCTTGGCCTTCATATCTGCTCTTTCCTGGTCACGAAACGCGTCCTGATGGGCAATTTGTGGGCCGCGAGGCGCATCGCTTCACGGGCGATATCCTCCGACACCCCTTCCATCTCATAAAGGATCCGCGCCGGCCTGACGACTGCCACCCACTCCTCCGGGTTGCCCTTTCCCTTGCCCATGCGGGTCTCGAGGGGTTTCTTGGTCACCGGCTTGTCGGGAAAGACCCGGATCCAGATCTTGCCGCCGCGTTTGACATGCCGGGTCATCGCGATGCGTGCCGCCTCGATCTGGCGGGCCGTGACCCACCCTCGCTCGATCGCCTGGAGGGCATAGTCCCCGAAGGACACCTTGGCCCCGCGGAGGGTGACGCCGCGGTTCTTACCCCGCTGCTGCTTTCTGTACTTGACCTTCTTCGGCATCAACATGACGAGTCTCCTTAGACGCGGGGCCGGGCGGCGCGAGCGCGGTGGCGCTCACCCCGGTACACCCAGACCTTGACGCCGATCACTCCGTACGTGGTGTAGGCGGTCTTGAAACCGTAGTCGATGTCGGCCTTCAGGGTGTGGAGCGGTAGGCGTCCCTGCTGGTACCACTCGGCACGCGCAATCTCGGCGCCGTTGAGACGGCCGGCACAGCGAATCTTGATCCCCTGGGCGCCGAACCGGAGCGCGTTCTCGATCGCCCGACGCATGGCCCGCCGGAAGGCGATTCGCCGCTCGAGCTGCCGCGCCACATTGGCGGCGATCAGGTGGGCATCAATCTCCGGACGCTGGATCTCCTGGATGTTGATGTGAATGTCCTGCCCATAGCGGCGCATGAGATCGTCGCGGAGCTTGTCCACCTCAGCGCCCTTGCGGCCGATGATGATGCCCGGCCGTCCGGAGAGGATGTTGACACGCAGCTTCGATGCCGTGCGCTCGATGTCGATCGCGCTCACCGCCGCGTTTTCCAGACGTTGGAGAAGCTCCTGCCGCAGCTGGAGATCCTCGTGCAGGAGGTTAGCGTAGTCTGCGCCGTCCGCATACCAGCGGGATCGCCAGGTGTTGTTGTAACCAAGGCGAAAGCCGTACGGGTGCGTTTTCTGTCCCACAATAAGCTCCTATTCCCTCACCGCAAGCTCAACGGTGATATGACACATCCGCTTGAGGATTCGGTGCATCCGGACCCACTTCGACGCCGGCCGCCCGCGGCGAAGGCTCGGGCCGGGATCGACAAAAATCTTGCTGATAAAGACCCGATCGACATCGACGCCCGGCTGAGCCTGCTCCAGGTTTGCGAGCGCCGACCGCACCAGTTTGGCGACGTCCTTTGCCGCGTACTTGGGGCTCAGCTGTAACGAGGTGAGCGCCGGCTCTACCGCCTGACCGCGCACCATGTTCACCACCAGCCGAACCTTGCGCGGCGACGAGCGATAGTACTTCAGTTGAGCTCGAGATTCCATACCGCCCCCACCTACACGCCCTTTTCACGCCGGCCGGAGTGGCCGCGGAAGGTCCGGGTCGGAGCAAACTCACCGAGCTTGTGTCCGACCATGTTTTCGGTGATGAACACCGGCACGAACTTGTGACCGTTGTGGACGGCGATGGTGAGGCCGACCATCAGCGGGGTCACCGTCGAACGTCTCGACCAGGTCTTGATGACCCGGCGGTCGGTCACGGAGCTGGCGGCTTCAATCTTCTTCGCCAGATGCTCGTCGACAAACGGTCCCTTGCGAATTGAGCGTCCCATATCTCCCCCCTACTTCTTCTTCCGGCGAGACACGATGAGCCGGTCCGAGGCCTTGGGCCGGCGTGTCTTCGCGCCCTTGGTGGGCCATCCCCAGGGAGAAACCGGATGGCGGCCCTTGTTCTTTCCTTCGCCGCCGCCGTGCGGGTGATCGACGGGGTTCATGGCGGTGCCGCGAGTCTGCGGCCGCACGCCCAGCCAACGATGCCGCCCGGCCTTGCCGAGAGACAGATTCCCGTGATCGGCGTTTCCAACCTGGCCGATCGTGGCCATGCAGGACGACAGCACCATGCGCATCTCGCCCGACGGCAAGCGGACCGTGGTGTACTTGCCCTCCTTGGCCATGATCTGGGCCGAGGCCCCCGCCGAGCGCACCATCTGACCGCCCTTGCCAGGTTTGAGCTCGAGGTTGTGGACCTGAGTGCCGAGCGGGATGTTGCCGATCGGCATGGCGTTCGCCACCCGCACCTCGACCTTTCTACCGGCGATCACGGTGTCGCCGACCTTGAGACCGGCCGGGGCGAGGATGTAGCGCTTGTCACCATCCGCATAGTTCAGCAGCGCGATGTTCGCCGACCGGTTGGGATCGTACTCGATCGTCGCAACCCGGGCCGGCACCTCGAACTTGTTGCGCCGGAAGTCGATGATCCGGTAGCGCTGCTTGTGGCCCCTGCCGCGGTGCCGTGAGGTGATGTGACCGTCGCTGTTGCGGCCCGAGGAGCGTTTCTTGCCCTCGGTGAGCTTCTTGTGCGGCTTCTTCGT
>JAIVTZ010000021.1:0-13182 GCA_049188105.1 Deltaproteobacteria bacterium
GCTTCGCGGCTGGGCATCCGCCGTCCTCAATACTTCACCCCAATATTGACGGGACCGCTTACCCTCCCTGCCGCCCCGATTGCACGCGGTGGTATCTGGTGAGACGTTTTTGCACCCGCGACAGCTCACCCGTTTTGGCCAGGGTTGCGGCGAGGTCTCTGGTTTCGCCGATGAGGTCGATATCACGGATCAGGTTGGCGAACCGGAAACCTGCCGGGCCCCACTGCCGGGTCCCGGTCAACTCCCCCGGCCCCCGCATCTCGAGATCGGATTCCGCGATCTCGAACCCGTCGTGACTCTCGCACACCACCTCGAGCCTTCGTTTCGCGTCGTCTCCCAGAGGTTCGTCGGCAAAGAGAATGCACCACGACGGGCGGTCTCCCCTGCCAACCCGACCGCGAAGCTGGTGGAGCTGCGAGAGTCCAAAGCGCTGCGCCGACTCGATCACCATGGCTGTTGCCTCCGGCACGTCCACCCCGACCTCGACCACGGTCGTCGCGAGCAAGACTTGCACCGAACCGTCACGGAATCGGGCCGTCACCTCCTCCCGCTCCGGTCGCGAAAGTCGGCCGTGGAGGATCCCCATTTCGACTCCCGGCAGGAGGGCGCGGACCTCATCCTCGTGCTCGGCGAGAGAGGCGGCGCAGATTTCTTCGCTGGGATCGATGAGGGGATAGACCACGAAGATCCGACCTCCGTCGGCAATCTCTTTGCGAAGGAACTTGAAGACCCGTGGTCGGGCGTCTGACGGTCTCAGGACGGTCCGCACGGGACGCCGCCCGGGCGGCAGCTCGTCGATCAGCGACAGATCGAGATCACCGTAGACCGTGAGCGCCAGGGATCTCGGGATCGGAGTCGCGGTCATGACCAGCAGATGGGGTGAACGCCCCTTTTCGAGCAGCGCGGTTCGTTGGACGACGCCGAATCGGTGCTGCTCGTCGACCACCACCAATCCCAGCCGACGGTACTCGACAGACTCCTGAAACAGCGCGTGGGTTCCCACCACCAGGGCCGCCGAACCCTTGGCCAGACGCCGGCGCACCTCGCGACGCTCGGCCGCCGCGAGGGAGGCCACCAACAGACTGGGAGGATATCCCGCTGCGGTCAGGATTCCCGCCAGGGTCCGCTCGTGCTGCTCCGCGAGAAGCTCGGTTGGGGCCATGATGGCGACCTGGTAGCCAGCCTCGAGCACCATCAGCATAGCCATCGCCGCGACCGCCGTCTTGCCCGATCCCACGTCACCCTGAACCAGACGGGCCATCGGCAAGCCGCTCTCGAGATCCCTCGCGATCTCTTCGAGCACGCGCCGTTGAGCGCCGGTCAGCTCGAATGGCAGGAGCTCGCGCGCGCGGTCGAGAACGTCGGCTCCCCGACCGAGGCGCGGCGCCTCCGTATTCATCCGACTCTTACGGCTGGACGCCATGACGCAAGCGAAGGCGAGCAGCTCGTCAAAGGCCAGTCGGCGATGAAAGGGGCTGCGGCGTTGATTGAACTCGGCCAGCACCTCTTCCCGCCGGGAGATTTTCCGCGGCAGGGTTGGCGTGTGGATCTCGCGCAGGCTCTGTTGGAGATCCGGAAGATCGGCCCGCCGCCTCGTCTCATCGCTCAGCGGATCACGGCACCGATCGATGGCCGGCACGCACTGTGAGATCAACCTTCTGAGACGCCGGCCGCCGAACCGGGCCAGCGTCGGGTAGATCGGCACGACGCCCTCCGCATCCTCGGAGGCGGTCTCGATCTCGGGGTTCAGCAACTCGAGACCGCCGCCGCGCGCCTCGCGAATCGGGCCGTAGAGAACCAGCTCGGGTTCGTTCTCCAATCGTTTGCCCAGCCAGCGCTGATTGAACCAGACCACCTTCAGGCTCCCGTGCCCGTCCTCGATCCGACCGTCGACGATGTGGAGCCTGCGGCGTGGGATACGGCGCACGCGCACGCTCTTGACCCGTCCTCGCACCAGCACCCGCATTCCGGGCTCGAGGATTCCGTCGAGAGTCATCACATGGGAGCGGTCTTCGTACCTTCGAGGAAGGTGGAGCAACAGGTCGACCACCGTCCGCACACCCTCGGCCGCCATGGCAACGGCGGTCTTCGGGCCGATTCCCTTGAGCGTGATGATGGGGTCGCCAGGCTGCATTTCTCACCGGCTTTCATGGCGAGGGCGGCGAGGTACCGTGGCCGGTTGGGTTTTCGACCCAAAGGTCCGGCCGCAGCGGAAAGCTGGTGAGAAAGGCAGGCTGGGGCGCAGCAATCGGACCGCGGCGGTCAATCGCTGTCGATCTCGAAGCGGCACTGAATCGTGCCGAACACCACCTTGTCACCGGACACCACCGGCATACCGCGGCCGACTTCCAGCCGCACACCGTTGACGAAAGTCCCGTTCATGGTTCCGATGTCTTCGATGACGCTGAAGGCCCCATTCTCCTCGCGCCGAATCTTCGCGTGCCGTCGCGAGATCGAGCGTTTGCCATCGACCAGTGTGAGATCGACGTCGGGCACGATGCCGGTCACCGGATCGACACGTCCGATGGTGGTTTCCCTCGAGTCGGCAAGTGGGAAGATGATGCCGTTCTCAATCTCCACCAACCGTGCGTTGGGATCGGGCTCGGCCGCCGGCTTCACCTTGATGTCCGACTCCTCGATATCGACCTTATGGCCGACCGCCTCCTCGAGGAGACCCGTGGTCTGCTGAAGCCGCAGGATGAGCTTGCGCATCATCCGGATCGCGATCTCCGGGTTGTGCTTGAGGATAGTGGTGAACGCCGACTGGTCGATAATGACGGCGGTCACGTCTTCCATCGCGTAAGCCGCTGCGGAGCGCGGGGATTCTTCCTCGAGCATGCACATCTCGCCGAAGAAATCTCCCTTGCCGAGAGTCGCCAGCACGCGATCCTTGCCACCCAGGTTCTTGCGAATCTCGACCTCGCCGGTCTCGATGACGTACATCGCGAGACCCAGATCGCCCTCGGCGAATATCATGCTTCCTTTTGGGAACTGGGTCCGCATCGGTTCGAGCGAGTCGTGGGTTTCTTCCCCTGAAGCTACTTTGAACCTCGCCATATCAACTCCAGCGGACCCCATGTGCGCGGGTGTCGAGCATCACCGGAGCACCGATTGGAAACGCCATGTTCGTCGCTCCGTGACCAAATGGAAGTCCGACCACGATCGGAACCCCCGGGGGGGCCGCTTCGACCAACAGCGATCGCCAGATTTCCGAGCGTTTTCGGGCCGGACGACATCCGCGCAAGCTCCCCCCAATCAATGCTTTCACGTTCCGCAATTTACCAGAGCCCCGGAGGTGGGTCAACATCCGATCGAGCCGGTAGAGGGGTTCTTCGACCTCCTCGAGGAAGAGAATGCCGCCGTCGAAGTCGGGCTCCCAAGGGGTTCCGAGAAGGGAGGTTAGCAGGGTCAGGTTGCCGCCGATGGCCCGTCCTTCGGCCCGCCCGGCCCGGACCACCGAGCTCCGCGGAAACCTGAACAGAACCTCTCCGACGAGCTCGCCGCGCAACAGCGCATGGAGGCGGTCCGCGTTGTGGCGGCCGTTCAGACCCGCGGCCACCATCGGTCCGTGGACCTGGACCGCGCCGCCGTCGCAAGCGAGAGGATTGAGGATCGCCGTCAGATCGGAGAAGCCGATGAATTGGGCCGAACGGCTCCGCAATCGCTGCCACGGCATCGCGTCGAGGATGCGCGCTGCTCCGTATCCGCCACGGGCAGCCACGATCCAACGCACACCGGCGTCGAGAACCTCGCCCACGCCGGCGACACGCTCGTCATCCCGACCCGCGAGGTACAACTCCTCGCGCCGCAGATTCGAGGCCTCCACGATCGGATGCCCCCACCCGCGAAGCACCTCCAGCCCGCCCTCGAGCTTGGCCTCATCCACCGGCCCAGACAGGGCCACAACCCCGATAGGCTCGCCGGGTTCAAGAGGGATCCAGTTTCTGCTCACGAACTCAACAGTACACCGGAAAATGTCGTATGGTGAGCCTCATCAACCCCTGACGGTGATCGAGATCATGCGAATCCCCACCTTCAGACTCGTGAGACCTGGGGGATCCGGCTGCCAGGAGGGTGCGAGTGAAGTCCTGGAGAAACCCCACGCACGGTTGGGTACGTGTCGAATGGGAGGGGATAAACCCCTCCCCTACGGAGGTTTTGGGCCACGCGGTTCGATCCCCGTTTCAAAGGCATCGTAGGGGCGGGGTTCATCCCCGCCCGCTTCGATCGTCCTCCCCTCTACTCCTCCAGGCGTTTTTACTCGCCAGGCCCGAATGGGCCTGGGGAGAAAAAATGGCTGGAGGAGGCTATAGGCCGGATTCTGTGCCCCGAAGGGCGGCGTCCATTCATCTGGGCCGCGCGTCACCGCGCGGCTCGAGCAGCCTACCCGGAGACCTCACCCACCGGAGTGGGATGCGGGGACAGGCACCCTTGGTCTCCCTATTCGGCCTTGCTCCGCATGGGGTTTACCGTGCCCTCTCCGTCTCCGGAGAGGCGGTGCGCTCTTACCGCACCCTTTCACCCTTACCCTCGACCGACTCGAGGGCGGTCTGCTCTCTGCGGCACTTTCCCTCGCGTTGCCGCGGCCGGGCGTTACCCGGCATGCCTCCTGTCGCGGAGTCCGGACCTTCCTCCAGGGCTTACGCCCCAGCGGACGCCCGCCTCCTCCAGCCGGGGCAAGGATACCATCTGTCGCCGCTTCGCGGCTTGAGGGTCAGTATGGTCGGTCGACGCAGGTGATCGAATAGCCCGACAACGATCCGGGCACAAAGCGGCAGTGGAGGCGGACGCCCCTCTGTTGGACTTCGACCAGCGCGGCGTCGCTGTCCACCGTGCGAAAGCTGCGGCTCGCCTTTCTCAGCAGAAGCGCACGAAAAAGGTGAGAGACCTCCTCCTGGACCTCAATTCCCTCGAGCAGCAGGGTCACTCGAAGCGGGTTGGCGATTTCCGCGCTGAGCTCGAGAATTGAAGCTTCGAACGCTTCCACCATCTCTTCGGTGGTCAGACCGCGGTTGCGCCACACTCCCAGCGGTTGGACGGCGAGAAAGGTCATGCCGCGCCTCACGGCGTCCTTGAGGATGGCGGTCAGGCTGCGACGGACGTTTCCGGTACGACATGTGGGCCTGGCCTCGAGATCGTGGACCACCGCCTGGTAGGTCCAGTAGGCCTCACCGCCGCGGTTGCGAAGAAGCAGATAGCGGCCGAGCGGTAGCGGCCGGTGATCGGCGATCGCGAGATACGCGGCGTCGAGCCCGTCGTCCGAGTCCAGATCGAGCATTTCCGGGGCCGCCATGACGAGGTTACGGTCCTCCTGAACGATCATCGCGTCGGGGCGCAATCGCCGGCCGAGGGCCTCGTTTATGTCGAGGTCGATTCGAAGGCTGCAGGCTCGGGTCACCACATAAGCTTAGCAATAATCCCTCTGAATCGAGTCGACTGGCGATCGTCATTTTACCCCCTGTGTTTGATGAATCCTAACACAGTTGAGATTGATTTTCATTCCCGATTGTCGATTCATCCATCGCTTTGCACCAAAATCCCTCTGTTACGCTACCCAGGTGCCAGGAACGCCGCGTCCCCCGCCTCACCGCCCGAACCGATCCGACAGCGCCGACGTCCTCGTGATCGGCGCCGGGATGGCGGGAGTGACCGCCGCGCGCGAGCTCGAGCAGGCAGGTCTCGATGTGACCGTCGTCGAGGGCGGCGACCACGTCGGCGGACGCCTCCGCACGATTCGTGACTTCGGCCCGCACCCCGTTGAGGCCGGGGCCGAGTTCATCCACGGCGACGGCGCCGCCACCTGGCCAGAGGTTCGCGCTGCGGGGTTGAGCACGCGCCCGTGCCCCCTGGTTCGCGACACCATGCTCTCGCTTGGCGGTCCGGCGCAATGGCTGCCGATCACCCTCCTCCACCCAGGAAGCTGGCATGCCGCCACAATTCTGCGATCGATCGCGCGCATCGCCCCCCCGGATGTATCGGCGCGGGAGTTCCTCAAACGACGGCGCGACCAGGGGCGTGCGCGTCTGCTTTCCGAGATGACGCTGACCGCGCACCTGCCGGGCAGCATCGACGAGATCGGCATGCTCGGCCTGGTCTCCGACGGCGTCCACCGCCTCGAAACCGGGCTCAACCACCGGGTCGCCGAGGGCTACGACCGGCTGTCCGGCTTCGTCGCCCGCGACCTCGACATCCGCTTCGGCTTTGTCGTCGAGACCGTGCGCCGGGAACCCGACGGGGTCAGGCTGCGATCGAGGGACGGTGGTGAGCTCTGGGCACGAGCCGCCATTTGCACCCTGCCCGTCGGCGTACTCGCTGCCGGTTCAGTGCGCTTCGACCCCGAGCTTCCGACCGCCAAGATGTCGGCTCTCCGCGATCTGCAGGCGGGGCCGGTTCTCAAGATCCTGCTCCGCTTCAGTGAGCGGTTCTGGCCGCGCCGTCTTGCGATCCTGGCCTGCGGCGCCGGGCCGATGACCCTCTATTGGCCGGTCGCCTACCGCACCGACATCGACAACCCCACCCTCATCGCCTATGCCACCGGTCCGCGCGCGGCGGCGCTGGCAGCGGTCGGCGAGGACGAGGCGGCGGCCATCGCTGCGGCCGATCTCGGGCGGTTGTTTCCCAAGGTCGACGTCGGACGTTTCATGATCTCCTACCGGCAGATCGATTGGGCAGCCGATCCCCTCGCCCGCGGCGGCTACAGCTTCGTGCGTGTCGGCGGCGCGGGGGCGAGAGGTCTATTGGCGGCAGCCGACACCGGAGCCCTGCTGTGGGCGGGAGCGGCTACCGAATCCTCGCCCATCGCCGAGACCGTCGAGGCGGCCTACCTCAGCGGCCTCCGTGCCGCGGGCGAGGCACGCCGGCTGCTCACGGGTTGACGAGGAGCCCGGCGATCGGACAGTCGGTCACCCGTTACCAGGTTGAATGGCCCGCCTCGCCATCTCCTGGGTGATGATGAGACGATGGCCGTCGTCGGTCTTCTCGAGGCCCTCGTGCTGCCAGGGATCGTACTCGAGGGGGTTGATGATCTTGTTGAAGACGGTGCGCAGGGCGCGGGCGCCGGTGCGGATGTTCTTCTCCGCCGCCTCCGCGATCATCGATGCCGCGACGTCGTCGATCTCGAGCTCGATGTCCATGACCTCGAAGAATTTCTTTGAACGGACGAACGGCGAGTCCAGCGATTCCAGCAGGATCTCCTTGAGCACCGCCACGTCGAGATCGTAGAGCATGACCACGTTGTCGAAACGGGCCATGAATTGGGGCACCATGCCGTACTCGAAGAGATCCTCCGGTTTGAGGAAGTCGGCCAACGCGAAGCGGGTCTCGATGCGCACCTGGCCGTCGGCCATCTGCACCGCCTGCGACTTGAGCTTTTCGCCGCTGGCGGGGTTGATGACCCGCAGATAGACCTGGTCGTAGAGGTTCTCGAAGGCGCCGCCGCAGATGAACATCATGTGGCGGGTGTCGATGTTGAGCGTCACCGGCTTTTCTTCGCCATCGACGGTTGCGAAGGTCTTGTAGGTGACGACCTCCCCCTCCATCAGGGTCAGCAGGCCCTGTTGCAGCACGACCCCGATGGCGTTCGGCTTGCCGGCCACGATCGATGACATCTTGTCGATCTCATCGATGCAGATCGTCGCCCTCTCCATGGTTTCCTTGAGCGCCTCGGGGCTCGGATTCTCACCGACGAGGGCGCGCGCCCGCTGCTCCACAGCTTCGAGCAAACGCACGGGCTGGAACTCCATCCTCTCCGAATCGACCAGAAGATTCGCATTGAGAATGGTCATCGCGCGGAACGGCCGGTACTCCGCGACGTCGTGATACATCCGTTGGATGTTGTTCATGATGGTGGTCTTGCCGGTACCGGAGTTGCCGATCAGGAGAATGTTCCCGGGGACCTTGCCGGTGGTGTGCTTGTAGACCGCCACCGAGACGTAACGCAGGGCGCCGTTCTGCCCGAGAACGCCCTTCCGCAGCTCGTCGAAGATCTGCGGCGGAGCGATCTCCTCGAGAGAACGCTGATCCTGGTCGTCGCCGCTCATGAGACCACCTCCCACACCCCTTTGCTCGGCGCGAGTTGGATCTCGTCGACGTGGACCGTCCGCCCACAACCACCCGGGCGGAAGTCGGTCACGATGTCGACGTGCTGGGCCGATCGGTTGAGCACTCCCGCCGCTGCCAGCTCCTCGATCGTCGCCTTGCCCTTCGCCGACGCTGGATCGTCGACATAACACTGCTCGTAGCTTGCGCCGATGGCGATGTGGAGGGTGCCGCCCACCTTCTCGACGAAGAGCGGGTGCTTGAGGACCCGGTCGAGACCCGGGTTCATCCCCAGCGCCACCTCGCCCAATCGGTGCGAGCCGTCGTCGGTCTCGATGATCGCCGCCAGATGCTCGTGGCCGATGTCGGCTGAATACTCCACGATGCGGCCACCCTCGAATTTCAGGTAGATTCCCTGGATGTCGTTACCGCCGTAGTTCACCGGCAGATCCACGAAGATCTCGCCGTCGGCGCTGTTCGCGTCCGGGCTGGTGAAGATCTCGCCGTCCGGAAAGTTGTGGAGGCCGTACGACAGGCAGGCCCGGCCATGGGATATGTCGAGCTCGAGGGCGAGCTCGCGTCCGTCGCGGGGGTGCTCGGTGACGATCCGGATCGTCTTGCCGTCGTTGATGACCGGCGCCAGCCGCTCCTCCGCCTCGAGCAGAGGTCTCGGGTCGGTCGTCGAGGCGCCGACGATGAAGTCCCGGTAGGTCGCGAAGTCCATCTCCTCGAGCTCGGCCGACGCCTCGGTCGGATAGAGCGTGATCACCCACGGTTTGGAGAGGCGGATATCGGCGAACGGACGATCCGCGGTCGCCAGGGCCTGCGATTGGTCGGCCGTCAGCCCCATGAACTGCGCCGGGTCCGCGGCGCCGAGCACCTCGACATACTTGGTCATGCTGTCGTACCGGTCGCGGTGCCAAGCGGGGATTTTCGCGAGCTGTTCCTCAGAGGCGGATCGGGCCATGCCGGCCGACCACACCCGTCCGCGTTCGTTATCGGGGGGAACCAGATAGACATCGGGCACGCCGCCGCCCTCGATGACCTTCTGCTCGAGCACTGCCATCAGCGGCCAGCACACCGCCTCGCCCTTGATCATCACTCGGTCATCGGCGGTGACACCGCCGATCGAATGGTCGAGCAGAAAGCCTGCCCAAATTTCGAGATCTTGTGGGTCGATCATGATACTCCTCGGGCCGCAGAGGCGGCGCCGTGCATTGTAGCCGGTCGGAATCCCGCCCGCACCCTCTCGCCCCTTGTTCGTGTTATTGTCCCGGCGGCTTCGGGTTCGGATAGACAACCCGGGGACAGGACAAAGGAGGGATCAGATCATGCGCAAGACCTTCGTTTCATTCGTTTTCATTGCCATCCTGGCGGCCATCGGCTGCGCGGGACCCGGCGCCGACACCGAGGTCGCCCGGACCGCACCGTCGCAGATCTACACCATGGAGCAGTTCATGAAGACCGTCAGTATCGGCGGCAGCTCCTTCAATCCGGACGAGACCAAGCTCCTGGTTTCGAGCAACGAGACGGGGGTGTTCAATGTCTACGAGCTCGACCTCGCGACAGGTGTGCGAACCGCCGTCACCGAGGGCGACGACACCACCTTCGCCGTCGGCTACATGCCCGACGACGAGCGAATCCTCTTCACCCGCGACCAGGAGGGGAACGAAAACAACCACCTCTACCTGCGGGAGCTCGACGGCTCAGTGAATGACCTCACCGAGGGAGAGGAGACCAAGGAGCGGTTCGTTGGCTTCAGCAACGACCTCGCCCACTTCTTCACCATCAATAACGGCCGCGACCCGAGGTTCTTCGACCTCTTCGAGTGGGATATCGCCGGCCTCTCCAAGCGTATGGTCTACCGCAACGACACCGGTTTTGACGCCGCCGCCTGGACCCCAGACGGTCGCTGGCTCGTGCTGTCGAAGACCAACACCACCAACGATTCCGATCTGTTCGTTCTCGACCTCTCGAGTGGTGGTGAGCCCGTGCTGATTTCGCAACACGAAGGCCAGGCCAACTTCGCGGCCGAGGACGTGAGCGTGGACAGCAGCATGCTCTACTACACCACCAACGTCGACGGTGAGTTCGCCACCCTCAAACGCTACAGCTTCGTGGACGGATCGCACGAGGAGGTGTTCGCCACCGACTGGAACGTCTCGTATGCCTACTTCAGCCGACTCGGCACCTATCGGGTGATCGGCACCAACGAGGATGGATACACCAAGATCCGAATCACCAACGAGATCTCGGGCGAAGAGGTCGAGATCCCGAATCTCCCAGCCGGAACGGTGACCGGGGTCGCCTTCTCCAACAGCGAGAAGCTCATGAAGTTCACCCTCTCGAGCGACACCATGCCGGGCAATCTGTTCCTTTTCGACATCGGGACCGGAGAGCTGAAGCAGCTCACTGACACCATCAATCGGGAGATCGATCTGAACGATCTCGTGGCGAGCGAGGTGGTCCGATTCACCGCCCGCGACGGCATGACCATCCCCGGGCCGCTCTACAAACCCATCGGCGCCAGCGCCGACAACAAGGTCCCCGTTCTGCTGTCGATTCACGGCGGACCGGGCGGACAGAGCCGCGCGGGGTATAGCGCCTCCCGCCAGTTCCTCCTCAATCACGGCTACGCCATCTTCGCAGTCAACAACCGCGGCTCCTCCGGTTACGGCAAGACGTTCTTCGCAGCCGACGACCAAAAGCACGGACGTGAGCCGCTGTGGGACTGCATCGATGCCAAGGAGTACCTCAAGACTCTCGACTGGGTCGATCAGGACCGGATCGGCATCATGGGCGGCTCCTACGGCGGTTACATGGTCCTGGCGGCTCTCGCCTTCGAGCCCGAGGAGTTTGCGGTCGGCGTGGATCTCTTCGGCGTCGCCAACTGGGTCCGCACGCTCAAGAGCATCCCTCCCTACTGGGAGAGCTTCCGCGAGGCCCTGTATGCCGAGATCGGCGACCCGGAAACCGACGAGGAGTTTCTTCGAGCAACCTCACCCGTATTTCACGGAGAGAAGATCACCCGGCCCCTGATCATCCTCCAGGGCGCCAACGACCCGCGAGTGATCAAGCCTGAGAGCGACGACATGGTCGCCGCCATCGAGGCCAATGGCGGCATCGTCGAGTACGTCGTCTTTGACGACGAGGGCCACGGCTTCACAAAGAACGACAACCGCATCGAAGGCTGGAACGCCATCCTGGCCTTCCTCGACACCTATCTTGCGGCCGAACCCGGGCGCTGATCGGGCTTCGATCTCCGCATCGACCCGAGCCGCGATGGCGGCTCGGGTTTTTTCACATCGAGATTCGGTCCACAAAAAGAAACTCGGGAGTTACTCAGGACCACGTTACACAGAATCTCTTCCATGAATGTGCAGGCGGGACGCCTGCACCACAAAGCCTCCGGGTCGGTTTTGTGGTGCAGCCGTCTCGGCTGCACGAATTGAATGAACCTTATCGAGATGAATCCGCTCCTGAGTAATTCAGACGTTTCTTGACAGAGCGGGCTGCAGAAGGAGCGCGACAGTCGACGCCCACCGCGATACACTTGGGCGATGAACACCCGCTTCGTCCTCGACGAGACTGAATCCGAGAACTTGACGGTGCTCCCGCCAGGGAGTGGAACCCCCCCCGCATCGCCGGTCTCACCTCACCTCGCCCATGCGGATTGGGAGACCCCAACCGACGACACGTTGATGCTCTACATGGCGGAAGAACCGCGAATCGGCGCCGAGTTCCCATACCACGGGTTGCGGTGGCTCATCGTCGATTATCGTGATGGCTGGGTCGCTCGCTTGTTGGTATGATTCCGGTCCATGGATGTGGATGAACGGACAAACGAGCCTCAACCGTTTGACGATCTCAGGGAGCTGCCACCTGAAACGGCCGCCAAACGGCTCGCCGGGTTGATCGAAAGCCCACCGGAGGGCGCGGATGACGCCCTCGCCAGCGATGCCGGAGTCATCGATCTCCTGAACGATCGGCGTGCCGGCGATCCGCTGCTCGACCACCTGCCGCTGACGGCCCTCGAGGGCCTGGCGGATCGATGCGCCGAGCGCCTCACAGGGGGTGAAATTGAGGACGCCGCGCAGGAGACCGCGTGGCAGCTGTTGGACGTGCTGCGCCGCAGCCGACTGCTGTGCCGTATCGCGGAGGCCGGCACGACCGAGGACTGGTCGGGACGGATCCTGACCCTGGTCGAACGCTCCAACTTCACCTTCGGCCGCCTCTTTTCACAGCGCGCAACGAACTACGGCGAGAGGACGCTCTTCCGTGTGCCGGCCGACGGAGCGAGCCGGCGATTGAGCTGGCGACAGGCCGCCGGGCGGGTCGACCTCATCGCCCGCAGCCTTCTCGCGGTCATCGCCGAAACCGGCGACCGCCCATTGGCCATCCTGTCCCACAACAGCCTCGAGATGGCCCTGGTTGATCTGGCGTGTCTGAGCACCGGGATCGTCAACGTCATGGTGCCGGCGACAGCCACCGAGACCGACGTCGCGTTCATCCTCGAGCACGCCAAGGTCGGCGCGCTGGTGGTGTCCGACGCCCAGCAGCTGCAGAAGGTGCTCAATGTGCGCGACCGCCTGCCGGACCTCGGCCCGATCATCGCCCTCGAGGCGTCGGCGGCGAGCGCCCGCGATGTGATCGGCTTCGAACGCCTGCTCGCCAGGTCCTCGGAAACCACGCCGGAGGAGCTGGCGCTGCGGCGGCGCGAGCAGAAAATTGACGATCTTGCCACCGTCATGTATACCTCAGGAACCACCGGCACCCCCAAGGGCATCTGCTTCACCCAACGCAACATCGTCTTCAAGCGGTTCGCGCGCGCCCTCGCCCTTCCCGAGATCGGCGAGGACGATCGCTTCCTCTGTTATCTGCCCCTCTTCCACACATTCGGCCGCTTCCTCGAACTCACCGGCTGCGTCTTCTGGGGCGCGACCTACTGCTTTGCCGAGGACCCCAGCATCGACAATCTCACGCGGCAGATGCGCCGGCTGCGGATCACCGTCCTGATCAGCGTCCCAATGAAGTGGATGCAGCTCTTCGACCTTGTCCGCCAGACGGTGGACGTGATGTCGGCCGACGACAGCGAGATCGAGGCAGCCCTGCGGCAAATCGTCGGTACGGGTCTGCGGTGGGGGC
>JAIVTZ010000022.1:0-13081 GCA_049188105.1 Deltaproteobacteria bacterium
TCTTCGAGGCGGGTCCTGCAGCTGCGCGCGAGTTCCATTCCTCCCTCGAAGAGGTCCAGCGCCTGTTCGAGTCCGACCGATTCATCCTCGAGCCGGGCGACGATCTCCTCCAGCTTGGCCAGTTGGTCTTCGAACCGTTCGCCGTCCTTTGCCTTTTCGTTCATGGATCACTCCGTCTCTCCGGGCGTCTCGCCCGTTTCACTTGTCTCATCAAAAAGGGAGGGTTGCCGAACCGGCGTCCGTGAAGCGACCCGCGGCTCGGTGGTGGCAGCGCTCACCAGTGATCGCACCTCGCCGCGCGCGAGGCGGGTAATGAGGGTCTGGCCCCCGTGCACCCGGGACGCGTCTTTGAGCGGAATCGCGGTCCCTTCGAGGCTGGTAATCGAGTAGCCGCGTTCCAGGACCTTGGTCGGCCCAAGGTGACCGAGAGCGCGCTCCCCGGCTTCCACCCGGGCTCGCAAGCTTCCGGTCCGTGCAGCCATGAGCTGTTGGAGCTGTTGTTGCCTGCTGTCCAACAACCGCCGTTGACCGCCGGCGGCTAGCTGCGCCGGCAGGCGATGGAGACTCCGGACCGCATGATTCAGGCGCGTCTGTGCGACCTCGAGGACTCGCCGCAGCATCGGGCCGAGGCGGGCCGCGCTGCGGAGGCGTTCGCGATACAGGCGCACTCTCTCGGGCAACCGCGCCAGCCCCGACGAACCGGCGAGGCCGGCAAGGCGTGTGCGGGCGAGCTGGAGCCGGCGGTTGACGTCGCGGAGCAGGATCGACCGCGCGTCCCGCAGGCGCCTCTCCTGATCCTCGATCCGTGCCACCACCATCTCGGCCGCCTGGGTCGGTGTCGTGGCCCGCACGTCGGCGACGAAATCGGCGATCGTGAAATCGACCTCGTGACCCACACCCGAAATAACGGGCACCGGGCTGGCGGCGATCGCGCGAGCTACCTCCTCCTCGTTGAAGGCCCACAGATCCTCGAGGCTGCCGCCGCCGCGGCCGACGATGATGACATTGACCCTTTTTGAGTCGACAAGGCGTTTGATCGCCCGGGCGATTTCCGTTGCCGCGCCGTCACCCTGGACCATGGCCGGGGCGATGATGACCTCGAGGTGGGGGAAACGGCGCAGCACCTTGAGCATGTCCTGGAGAGCGGCCCCGGTGGCGGAGGTGACGACGCCGACCCTGTTGGGGAGGGCCGGAAGCTCTCGCTTCCGTTCGACTGCGAACAGACCCTCGTCCTCGAGCTTCTTCTTGAGCTGCTCGAAGGCGAGCTGGAGGGCGCCAACGCCCTGCGGTTCCACATCGTCGACAACGAGCTGGAACCGGCCGCGCTGCGGGTAGATGGTGAGTGAACCGCGGGCGAGGACGGCGAGACCGTCTTCGAGACGGAACCTGAGGCGCCCTGCCTTCGAGGCCCACATCACGCAATCGAGCGCCGCGGTTTCTTCCTTGAGCGTAAAGTAGATGTGTCCGCGGCCCGAGGTGCTGGCGTTGGTCACCTCACCCTCGACCCGCAGCCCGGAGAAACCCTGCTTCAGCAGGGTGTTGATCTCGGCGATCAACCCCGCGACCGAGTAGACACGGTCGTTCACCGAACCTCCCTCGGGGCGAGGGCGAATGGAGCGCTGAGGCTCGCCAGGGTCACGATCCATACCTCCGCATCTCCCCAGTTGTACTCGAACAACCCCGCCGCCGTCACCCCCACTACCGCCAACAAACACCCGACGAGCGCCGGTCGGGCGTGTTCCCCTGAGGTTTTCAGCGCGTGTCGGATGTGGATCACGAAGGTCCCGAGTATCGCGAGGTACGCTGCCAACCCCGCAAGACCGCGCTCGGCGGCGATCTGGATGATGTTGTTGTGGAGGTGGGGAATCCGTTGCGGAGCGCCGTTTCGGCGGTATTCGGTGTAGGCGGGCTGGACCATCCCCGGGCCGACGCCCAGTATCGGGTGGTCCCGCACCATGGCGAGGCCGGCGCTGATCATCCCCAATCTCTCCCGGGTCGCCGGATGGTCGAGGTCAGAGGTCGCGATGGCTCGAGAGAGGACCGATTGCGGCGCCGCGAGGAGGAGCAGGGTCACTGCCATCGGCAGCAGCAGCAGCACCCGGGGTCGGACGAGTGCCGCGGCGAGCACGAGCCCCGCCGCGAGGCCGATCCAAGCCCCGCGGGTCAGACCGAGGAGCAGGGTGAGGGCACCGAGAGCGGCTGCCGGAGCCGTCCACAGCAACCGGCGGCGGTCTCGGTTGAACACCGCATCTCCGACCAGCAGCAGGGTCACGACGAGGGTCCAGCCGGCATAGGTCATGTAGTGGTTTGCAAGCCCGTTGAGACGATGGGAGAGAGAGCCGGCGCTGCGGATGTACTCGACGATACCCACGGTTGCCGAGACCGTGAGCACCGCCGCGAGGAGCATCAGCAGCCGGTCCCAGCGCCGGTCATCGAGGAGTGAGATGATCATCGGCGCCAGCGCCAGCGTCAGAAGATCTTTGAGATCCACGAAGCTGCGATGCGGGTCATCGGAAAAGAGGGCCGAGACCACCGAGATCAGAATCCACGCGCCGATCGGCAAGAGCAGAGTGGCGCGGGGCCGGCGGGCACTGCCCTTGATCAGGGCCACCGAGAGCAACCCGAAAGCGATCGCCAGCAGAACGTTTGCGAGGGCGATCTTGAGGCTGACCGCCACTCCCAGGATCAGTGCTCCGGCGGCGAGTCGGTTCAGGCCTCGATCTCCTCCCTGGACAGGGCGTCATCGACCAGCATCACGGGGATTCCCGAAACCACCGGGTAGACCCTGCCGGCGGGTGAGGCGAGACCGACCTCGACCACGGGTTCCTCGGATTTGAACTGGTCCCGGTACTTCTCGACCAACCGCAGCCGAACCGCCTCCGGCAGCTCCACGACCTCGAGCGGCGTCTTGTCCACCGGGCAGACGAGAATCTCCAGCAGCTTGGGGTCGACGGCCATGGCTTCCACCTCTGCCCGCCAGTCTACACGACGCCCTCTATGACGATCCTCGTCGAAATCCGAAATCCGAAATCCGAAATCCGAAATCCGAAATCCGAAATCTCAGTCCGCGGCATCCCCCGGGTCGAATGGAGGTTCTCTTTCGCTCTCCCCCGGCTCGGCGGCCGGGTCGAAGGGCTTGTCGGACACCTTGCCGGGACCCTCCGGTGCTGACGGGTCCTCGTTGTTCTCGGTACGCCGCCGCATCCGTTCGACCTGGCGCTCGATCGCCGCTTCGGTGTCGCGTCGCGCCTCCTCCAGGTGTCCGGGGTGCTCGTGCTCGTACATCTCCTCGGGCATAGTGCCGGTGATCCAGCTCGGGTTCATGGGGTAGACGTGGGGGTGGAAGATCACCGAGTAGAGGTGCCAGACGAGGATTGCCAGTGACGCCAGCCATGCCTCCCAGAAGTGGATCACCAACGCGACGTCGAGGAAGCCCTTGGGTAGGATCGAGATTACCCAATAGTCGAACCACAGCATGAAGCCGGTGACCACCATCACCGCCGTGCCCCACACCAGCGCCCAGTACTCGGCCTTCTCCACGTAGTTGAAGCGCTGGATGCACGCCCAGCGGGGCCGTAGGCCGAGGTTGTGGAGGATACGATGGCCGAAGAAGGTGAAGTCTCGTTTCACCGGCAGCATGTCGCGGAAGAATTTGCGCCCGCGCGGCGTCAAGAGGAAGAGGGCGTGCCAGATGACCGTGAGCACCATGACCACGGCCGCGCTGCGGTGGATGATGCCGCGAACCTGGAAGCCGCCCTCCCAGCCGAAGAAGAAGCGGGCCATGAACCCCTGGTCGTAGCGCAGCGCAAAGCCGGAGATCACCAGGGTGATGAACGAAACCATCAGCAACGAGTGCTGGACCACCTCGTCGGCACGCATGCGCCGCACCTGGGGCCGTTTCGTAGAGATCGTGATCAGGTGGCGCACGAGGTCGATGAGCCAGTGCAGCACCATCAGACCGATGATGACCGTGATGGCGACGATGTAGACCTTCTCGATGAACTCCGCCGCCGGAACCCGCAGCCCCTGGCCGCCAATGCCGTGGATCGGGGACAGCGCCATCTTCTCGCTGATCTTCGGGTGGCACTCGCCGCAGGTGTGCTGCAGGTTGGCCGGGTTGACGGTCGAGGTCGGGTCCTTGCTCGGAAGGATGCGGTGGACGCCGTGGCACGACGCGCAGTTGGCGACATGGGTGTCGCCGGCCTTCGACTTGAGCCCGTGGTAGGAGTCGATGAAGGTGGTCAGCCGGCCGGCGTCGACCCCGTACTTCTCGTTGAGCACAGCCGACTCGTGGCACGGCGAGCAGGTCTGCTCCGCGACCTTCGACCGCGACACCGGCGACCGCGGGTCGTCGGGCGACAGGATGCCGTGCTCACCGTGGCAGTCGGTGCACACCGGCGCGTCGGTCTCCCCCCGGGCCACCAGCTTGCCGTGGATGCCCTCCCAGAAGTCGCTCTCGACGCCCTTGTGGCACTCGCCGCAGGTGAAGGGGATGTTGAAGTGGTTGATGCTCGACTCCGGCGAGCCGGGTCCGAGGATCTTGTGGGCGGTGCCACCCGTGGAGTGGCAGTCGTTGCAGGTCGCGGCCACGTAGATGCCGCCCATCGTCGCCTGGCCGTGGACCGAGGTGTTGTAGATCTGGATCGGGTTGTCGATCAGGATGTCGTACTTGGCCGTGATGTCGAGGTTCTCGTGGCACTTGCCGCAGGTGTGCGGGAGGTTGGTGGGGTGGGTGGTGGCGCGTTTGACCGACGACGGCAGGATGTCGTGGTCGCCGTGGCAGTCCGAGCACTGCGGCATGTCCTCGCAGGTGCCGAGCCGCGCGCGGCCGTGCGCCTGGTATTCCTCCGACGCCTCCTCGTGGCAGGTGCGGCATCCCTGGCAGCCGGGGTAGAACGTTTCCGCCAACTCGCGATGGGGCACGGTGGCCTTGTCCAGATGGCAGTCCAGACAATCGAGGCCGTCGTGCACCGAGTGTGAGAGATCCTCTGCAAAGACCGAGCCGTGGAGACTCGCCTCGTGGCAGTCGGCGCACATCGAGCTGTCGATGGGCTCGAACTCCTCTTCCTCCTGGGCCAGGACGAGACCTGCGCTGATCGACATGAGTACGGTCAAGAACAGGATGCGCATGACAAATACTGCGCTCCCGGATGGCTGCAGACGGGATCGTGACTGGAGCATCAGAATCTCCTCCCCCAGGCATTGTGGACGGTTTCACAAACATGTCAAGAGGCAACCCCTTTATTTTCTGTATGTTGAGAACTTGTCTAAATAACCAAGTGGATATACAGCGGAGGTGGCTGGCGCCCCCTCGGAGTTTTGAGTTCTCAGTTTTGAGTTTTGAGTTATCCCACACCGCCGCTAATGATCAGGGAGGGTGGATGGGAACTCAAAACTCAAAACTCAAAACTTAAAACTCAGACCAGACTGACCCACACCTTCCGCGATCGCGGGCCGTCGAGCTCGACAAAGAAGATCCCCTGCCAGGTGCCGAGACGCAGGCGGCCGCCCTCGACCGGTACCGTCACCGAGCTGCCGAGCAGGGTCGCCATGAGGTGGGCGTCGGAGTTGCCCTCTGCATGGGCGAAATGGATCTGCGGAACCATCGCCTCGTAGGCGGCTGTGAGGTCGCGGGCGACGTCGGGATCGGCATGTTCGTTGATGACGACGGCGGCGGTGGTGTGCGGCACGAAGACATGGCACAGACCGTCGCCCGCCCCCTCGACGGCGTCTGCCACCTTGCTCGTGATGTCGATCATCTCCCGGCGGGCGCCGCTGCGAACCTCGATTTTCATTGACTCCTCCATGCCTCCTGGTGCACCAGGCGGTACGCCTCGCTGAGATAGATCACCCGGCGGACGTAGTTGTAGGTCTCGGGCACCGGTATTTCCTCGGTGAAGCTGTGCGGATCGGGCCACCGCTTCCACCAACCGCGGACCCGGGTTTCCCCCGCGTTGTATGCGGCGAGGGCCGGTTCCGCCGATCCGAAGCGACGCAACAAACGGCCGAGCTCGCGGGCGCCGAGGCGAATGTTGAGCTCCGGATCGTGCAGGTCCGGCGTCTTCCCGAGGCCGAGCGCCATGGCATGCGATCGAGCGGTGGACGGCACCAGCTGCAGGACTCCTCTCGCCCCCCGCGGCGAGACGGCATGGGCGGAGAAAGTGCTCTCCTGGCGCGCGACCGCCGCGATCAGCCACGGGTCGAGCCCGAACTCGCGGGCCGCAGCGATCATCGCTTCCGGCCAGCGCAGGGGGAGGTAGGCGCGGGTCGCGTTTGATGGCGCCCTCATCATCTGGATGGTGCCAAGCTCGGGGAAGCCGGCGAGCAACCAGCGAATCGTGTCGATTGCGAACCCCTGGCCGGCGGCGAGCGCAGCGGCGGCGACGGACTCGTCAGGCGAGGCGCCGCGGAGACGGCGCACTCGGCGCCATTGACGAACTGCCTCGCTCGGTGCCCCGGCATCGATCAGTCGTTGCACCGAGGGAGGCGGTAACGCGGGCGCTATCGGCTGCGCGAGCTCGACAGCGCCGGGCAGTGGTCGATAGAGAGCGGCGCGCGACCACTGCCCATAGAGGTCGGCCATATCAGCGGCGGCGAGGTGTTCGAGCTTGGGAACGCCGTCGGGGGCCACGACCCCAGCCCAGTACTGGAGACAGCGCCGTTGGGTGGGCATGGACCGGGCAAGCTCGAGCACCTGAGCTTCCTTGCCGCCGCTGTGCGCGAGGGCAACGCCCAACCGGCGACCGAGCCACTCGCGCCGTGGATCGTCCGACCGCGCGGCCTCGAGCATCCACCAGCTCTCGAGAGCGTCATCCAGGCGGCCGGCCTCGGTGGCGCACTCGAGGTGGAGGCCGAACACCTCGAGGACGAGGTCGGCGGACGCACTTGCGGCCAGGGCTCGTTCGGCCTCCTGTAGACAGTTTTCAAACGCCTTCGTTTCTCCGCGCCCTGGGAACAGATGCCACGCCCGGTTGCGATAGGCTCGAGCGCGGAGCGCGAGATCTTCCGATTCGGCGTTACGCCCCGATGGCAGCGCGCGGAGGGCGGCGAGGGGCGATCCTGCAGCGAGCTCGGCCCTGGCGAGCTCGCGCATTCGTTGTTTTTCGATCTCACCCGTCCACCGCGCGGATCGGAGCTCGGCGGCGGCGCGCGATGGCGCGCCGGCGTGCCGCCACTCCCGCGCCCGTTCGAGACGATCCCGGGGTGCGAGGGTTGCAAGCAACCGGCGGTCGAGCGCGCGATCACGCGCGGCCAGGCGCTGCGGGCCGATCACCGCCAACCGGCGCGCCGCCGCGAGGCGGATATCCGAGTCGGCAGAGCCGAGCAGGGTTTCGTCGGCTCGTGGCTGAAGCTCGATCGGGAGGAGCTCTCGTTCCTCGAGCAGGGCGTCAAGGTCGCCGTTCTCGGCGAGCTTTCGTATCAACGAGAGGCGTGCCGTGCCGGCCAGTTTGGCGGGAGGGTTGTCAGCCAGGTATCGGCGCCATGCCCCCGCCGTCGCCCCGGTGCGATCGAGGCAATCCTCCCACACGGCCATGCGCGCCTGCTCCAACGCGGCGCCGGGACCGGCTTCGGCGAAGAGGGCTGCTGCACGCGCGGGATCCGCTTGGGCGGCCGCGAAGGCCCGGTCCAGCGTCTGCTCGCGAGCGGACGACGGATTGGCGGGAGGTGAGGGGGCGCAGCCGACGGCCAGGAGAAGGGCCGCCGATGTTTGGATGATTAGCCGTGGTTTCACATGCCGAGAGCGTCGGCGTCACCGTCGGCCAAGATTCGCACGAGCTCGTCGCGAAAGTGGTTTTGCCCGTCACGGACCTCTGCGGAGATGCGTTTTTCGAACATCTCACGGCTGCGCTCGATGTCGTCCTTCAAACGCTCCCCAAGGTCTTTTTCGACTCGGCCGCGTTCGACCTCGTCTTCGTTGTAGAGCTTGATCTCCGACACCAGGAGCCGTGCAAATCGCCGGGCTTCCTCGTGACGAGACTCTTCCTCGGGTGACCGTTCGATCGACCCAACGTCGGTGGCGATGGGTTCCGGGGCAGCGCTCGGCGGTTCGACGGGCTGCACGGGTGGCGGGGCGGTAGATATTGCTTCGGCGGCGGGCGCCTGCGGCTCAACTGTTGCCTCCGATGCAGGTGGCGGCGGAGGACTGCTAACGGGCTCCGGGGAAATCTCGGGCGGCCCGAGCTTTTCTCCGCGTTCCACCCTCACCGTTGCCGAGGGGTCGAAACCGGCGTCAGCCGCCTCGTCCACGACCGGCGGCGGCTCGGGCTCGAAGTCGTAGTCGATCTCGACCGCTTCAGGCTCCGGCGGCGGCGCGAAGATCTCGGCCACCTCGCTGTCCATCGGAATCGAAGCCGAGGAGGTCACCTCTGCAAGGGTGGGCGTCGGCACGATGGCTCGATGGCGCAGGGTGTCGATGAGCCAACAGGCGACCGCGTTGAGCGCCTGCGCGGCTTCCACGTTCCACGGGTCGTCATCGTCATGGTCGATGTAGATCATGCCCATGAGCTTGCCCCGAAGGCTGATTGGGAGCAGGACGGCCTCGTCCGGGATGGTCTCGCCCTCCAGCCATTCGGAGATCAAGGGGTCGGATGCGGGCTTCATGCGGAGCGGTTTGGAGGTCTCGACGAGGCGCTGGAAGTCTGGAGAAGCATTCACCCCACCGTGCCAGCTCCGCAGCTTTTCACCGTCAGCGAACCCGATCCCGCTCCACGCCGAAATCACACCGTCGCGAATGACCAGGACTACCGCGCGGCCGACATGCTCGGTGAGAATCGGCAGCAGGGCGCGGAGCAGCTCGGACTGGCTGCGGGCGCCGTCGAGGGTGCGGAGATCGTCGAGTGAGATTCCGGCCGTTGGCGCCTTCTCGCTGCGCACCTCGGCGATGAGCGCCTCGACCTCGCTGAGCGGAAAGACCTCCTCGATATCCTTGGGAAGAGCGTCCTCGACAGTGGACTTGGCCGTCCGGATTAACTGCTCGAGGCTCTCGACGACGGCGTCGAGACGGCTCGCAGCCATCTCCAGGCCACGGTTCCGTCCTTCCTTCAGGTGTTCGAGAATGGCGTCGTACCGGTCCATGGTACCTCCAACTGCGGCCTTCCACGATTATCCCCAGCCCAGCCATCATTCGTCAAGCGTTTGATTTTATTCGCGATCCGCCATCCTCTTCCCGAAATCCGGTGAGATATGCGGGCTGATTCTGTGAATGATACCAAGTAGCGCCCGAAGGGCCACATCCGACGTTGTCACGGTGAGAGGATTCTGCTAGCGTGCGCAGCGAAGGGAGGAGCCATGAGAAGGAGCCGATTCCTATCGTGCGGCATCACGGTGCTGGTAGTTTTCGGATTGTTGTCCGGGTGTTCGCGGGGGCCGAGTGAGGAGGAGCTCGCGCGCCAGGAGATGGAGGGACAGCTGGCTACCCTGCAGCAGCAGTTCCAGGATCTCCAACAGGTGCGGGCCGACCTTGTAGCGGCCGAAGTCTCGCTGGCCGAGATCGAGGCGATGAAGGAGCGCGACCGCAGTGAAGAGCAAATGGCCGAGCTGGAGGAGCTGCCGGCTCAGATCGAGACGTTGAATGCCACCAAGGATGAGCGGTACGAAGCGGTCCAGGCGACCCTCGCCGACTTCCTCAACGTGGCGCTCAACGACTTTCCGGAACACCCGGGAACGGTGCAGGGCCTCAGTATCTACGCCGACGAGGCAATCCTCATCGCCAGAGACACGGTCATTCAGGCAGGCGACTACAAGAAAGCCATCGACCAGCTGGAGGCGGCGGCGAGTTATTATGACTCGCTTGACCTGCCGCCCTACCAGCCGTTGGTGGACGAGATCGCAGCCCTCGACGAGATGCGGTTTATCACCAGGGAGCGCTTCGATCTCGTCAAGAAAAACATGACCATGGACGAGGTCAAGGAGACCGCCGGATACCCCTACTACCAGAACATCCAACAGAATGAAAAGCAGGGCGTGGAAACTTGGCTGTATCGAAAGCGCGAGGGCGGGGCCGCGGCGATCTACTTCAAGATGAAAACCAGCAAGGTGTACAACAAGAACTTCGAAGCGGTGAAAATGAAGGTCGTGAAGTAAAAGGTATTAGGTATTTAGGTATTTGGTATTAGCTATTAGCGGTTAGCCCATCACAGCGCCATCGCCGAACTGGAGGTGCTTTCCCTGAGAGTGGAACCGCGGGCGATCTACCTGCCGATCACACCGGAAATGCGATGAGCTAATGGCCAATCGCTAACAGCTCACGCTTCACGTGCAATTGACGGCAGACGCTGGTGCTGTTACTCTTCCGCTCCAGATGTGCGCGCCGGAAAGCGGCCTCGGCCGCGGGCGCAATTCGCACCGAGAGGGGGTGAGCTTAATGCCGACAGGTGTCATAGTGCGTGACAACGAGTCCTTCGAGCAAGCACTGCGCCGTTTCAAACGGAAGTGCGAAAAGTCCGGCATCCTCTCCGAGGTCAAGCGACGTCGCTTCTACGAGAAGCCGTCTGACCGACGCAAGCGCGAAATGATCCAGGCCCGCAAGAAGATGCTTCGCAAGTTGGCGAAGCAGCGTCGAGCCGGCCTGCTGTAATTTCTGTCAGTGGAACGCTCGGTCGCCACAGAGCTCGAGTTCGACAAAATACTGAAACTGGTCGCGGCCTACGCCCGGACGGACGTAGGCCGCTCTTTTGTCGAGGGGCTTGCGGCGCCGCTGGGCGATGATGACGATGGGTTCCACGCGGCTCGTCTCAGTCACGCCGTCCACGACCTCATCGATGAGGACGAGGCGTTTGCCCTGGCCGGCGTGGACGAAGCTGTTCCGTGGCTCGAGCCGGATGCGCCTCCACCGGCCGAACCCCGTGATCTCGTTTCGCTGCTGACCCTGGCGCGCCGGGTGGCCGCGGTGCGCCGCCGGCTCGCAGCCTCGAAGAACGATCTTCTCGAAGGGCTCGCGCACCGGCTCCCCGACACGACCGCCCTGGTGGCGGCGGTGGCGCCTCGCCTCGCCCGCGACGGCAGCATCGCCGACAACGCTTCGCCCGAGCTTGCTCGTCTGCGTCGTGAGCTGGTGCGCATCCGCGCCGATGTGGTGAGCGAGTTGGAAAGCACTCGACGCGCGAACCGTGATGTGGTGACCGACGCGCCGCCGACGATGCGTCGCGATCGATATTGCCTGCCGGTGCGCTCGTCAGCCCGGTCCCAGCTCGACGGGTTGCTGCTGGATGTGTCCGCCCGCGGTGCAACGTCTTTCGTGGAGCCATTTTCGGTGGTGGAGTTCAACAACCGGCTGGCTGCGGCGATTGCGGGAGAACGCAGGGAGATCCAGCGCATCCTGAGCGAGATCACCGGTCTCTTCGCCGAGGCCAGAAATGACCTCGCCCGCGCCGTCGAGGTGTTGGGCGAGCTCGATGCCGTCCAGGCGCGGGTCCTGTTCGGAAGCGCTGTCGAGGGCCGGATCGTGATGCCGGGAGAGGGCCGCGACATCGTGTTGAGAGCGGCCCGCCACCCGCTCCTCGACGAGCGTCTCCACAGCCTTCGTCTTCAGATCTTCGGGGATGCCGAACGGCGGGATCCCGGACACCGGGTGGTCCCGTTGGACTTCAGCCTGCCCGACGGTGTGCGGACCCTCGTGGTGTCGGGCCCCAACGCCGGCGGCAAGACGATCGTCATCAAGACCCTCGGCTTGATGGTCCTGATGTGTGCGCGCGGCATCCCGCTGCCGGTCGAGGAGGGAACCTCCATTCCCGCTTTCGACCGGATCTGGTGCCACATAGGCGACGAGCAAGACGTGGGCGCAGATCTGTCGACTTTTTCGGGTGCCATGGCGGCGACCGCCCGTCTCCTCGACCAGGCCGGCAGCCGGACGCTGGTTCTCTTCGATGAGCTTGGCGCCGGCACCGACCCCCTCGAGGGAGCGGCGCTCGGATGTGCTCTTCTCGAGGAGCTCAACAGTCGCGGCGGGGTCACGGTTGTGTCCACCCACCTTGCGGCCATCGCCCTCGCCGCCCAGGCCGCCGAGGGTATGGACAACGCAGCCATGGATTACGACGAGAGCTCCGAGCGCCCGACCTACACGCTCAGCATGGGGCGGCCGGGCCGGTCGCGGGCTCTCGAGATCGCCCATCGCATGGGTGTCGCCGAGAGTGTGCTCGACCGTGCGCGCGAGCTGCTCGGCGGCGACCATCTCGAGCTCGAGGGCTGGCTGCGTCGGCTCGAGGCGCTGGAACAGGAGCTGGAGGCGGAGCGCTCCGAAGTCTATCGGCAGCGGCAAGAGGCCGAGGACGCACATCACCGCGCGCAACGCGAGCTCGAAAAGCTCGAGAACGAACGCCACGAGCTGTCCGGGCGTTTGGCGGCCGAGCGCGAAGAGCTTCGGCGGCGCGCCAAGACGAGGCTCGACAAGGCCATCTCGAGGTTACGGACTGCGACCGAGGAACATGAGGCGTTGGGGCGGCGGCGGCTGCAGAAGCTGCGTGATGAGGCCCTGCGGCTCGAGATTCCCGGAGACGGTGATGCCGCCGGGCAGACCGAGGAGTTGGTGGCGGGCGTCCGGGTGCGCACGGCCCTCGGCGGCCAGGGAGTTCTACGAGAGATCCGTGGCAGCCAAGCTCAGGTGGAGGTGGCCGACAAGCGGCTGTGGGTCCCGGTCTCCGAGCTCGAGGCGATCGGATCACCGTCGCCGGCGCCACGCGCCAGGGTGCGGGTGGAATCAGCCGAGGAGGCGCCTCGCGAGCTCAATCTCATCGGTCTCGACAGCGAACGGGCGCGCGAGGATCTCGAGCGGTTCCTCGACCAGGCCATGACCGCGGGGGCGCCGTCGATACGGATCGTGCACGGCCACGGAGCGGGCGTACTGCGGAAAATGGTGGCAGATGTCTGCCGCTCCCACCCCGCGGTTCGCTCCTTCCGCCACCCCCCGCAGCACTTCGGCGGCACCGGCGCCACCGAGGTCGAATTAGAACTCAGCGGCTGACCGACCGTCTACGTCTCCGTGCCCGCCCGCCGTCCGCGGTCTTCGCCCGCGGCCACGCGGCCTCGGCCGACGCCCCCTCCGAGAGCAAGCTCTCGTCGGTGCCGTCGACCTCGCCCGCTGCGC
>JAIVTZ010000023.1:0-12966 GCA_049188105.1 Deltaproteobacteria bacterium
CGCCTTGAGCCCGATGACCTTGGCCAGGCGCGGCTCGCCGGCCAGGATCCACGCGGTGGCGCCGGTCGCCTGCTTCTTCAGGCTGTCGCCGAAGCGCCGGTAGAGGCCGAAGAGCTTCTCCACCTCGCCCTGCCTTTTGCCATACGGCGGGTTGGCCACGATCACGCCGCCGGAACCCCACGGCAACATCAGATCGAGCGCGTCGCGTTGTTCGAGCTCGACCCAACGGTCCATCCACGCCGCCTTGAGGTTGCGCTGGGAGGCGCGGAGCGCCCGCTCGGCGCGGTCGCGAGCGATGATCGGTTGCGGGGCGTCCCGGTGGCCGTGGCTGGCCTCGTGCTGGACCTCCTCGAAGGTCAGCTGGTCGTGAACCCGCCACCGCTCGAAGGCGAAAGCGCGGTGGAGGCCGGGTGGGGTTTGGGTCGCGATCAGCGCCGCCTCGACCGCAAAGGTGCCGGTGCCGCACATGGGATCGAGCAGGGGCTCGGATCCGTCGTAACCCGCCAACAACAAGATGCCCGCGGCCAGGGTCTCGGCGAGCGGCGCGGGTCCGCCGCGCGGGCGGTAGCCGCGGTGCGACAGGGGCTCACCTGTGGAGTCGAGGCTGAGAGTCAACGGTTCCGCGTCCACCAGGCGCAGGTGGAGCCGCACGTCAGGGTTCTCGCGATCCACGTTCGGACGCCGGCCGCGGATCTTCCGCAGACGATCGACCACCGCGTCCTTCACGACCTGGCCGGCAAAGGTCGTCCTGTGGAAGCTACGGTGCTTGCCGACCACCTCGACGGCAAAGGTCTGCCCATCGGCGATGATCTCGTCCCAGGCCACCGACGCCGCCAGATCGTAGAGGTCGTCGCGAGTGGTGACGGCGCCGCGAACCAGCGGCGCCAGCACCCGCATCGCGGTCCGCAGCCTGAGGTTGACGTCGTACACGGTCCGCAGATCGCCCGCGAACATCACGGCGCCACGGTCCGGCGCCACGGCATCCACCCCGAGGTCGCGCAGCTCGTCGGCGAGCATCTTCTCCAAACCGCGGGCGCAGGTCGCGGTCAAGGGCTGGGGCTTACCGAGCTCGATCATGGGCGCACAGTACAGGGGTAGACTTGAGAGAACAAGGCGTGGTTGTGTCAATTTCGGATTTCGGATTTCGGATTTCGGATTTTGGCCGTGCCCGCCTTTTCGATATCAGGGGTGGTAGGGTGGGAATTCCGAAACAAAAAGGGAGGCGTTCATGCGATTGCTCCACACCATGATTCGCGTTGGCAATCTGGAGAAATCGATCGCCTTCTACACCGAGGCGCTGGGGATGAAGCTCTTGCGCAAGCACGACTATCCGGAGGGGAAATTCACCCTCGCCTTCGTCGGCTACGGTGACGAGGAATCATCGGCGGTCATCGAGCTGACCCACAACTGGGACACCTCGAGCTACGACCTCGGCAGCGGTTTCGGCCATATCGCCATCGGCGCCCCCGACATTGCCGGCGCCTGCGAGCGCGTGCGCGACTACGGCGGCCAGGTGACCCGCGAGCCCGGCCCGATGAAGCACGGCACCACCGTCATCGCCTTCGCCAAGGACCCAGACGGCTACACCATCGAGTTCATCGAAAGGTAGAAAACCGGGGTAAGCGGGATTGGGATCTCTCACCAACCTCTTGGTTTCAATGCAGGCCGGCGATGGAAAATCCGAAATCCGAAATCCGAAATCCGAAATCAATAATCGCTCGTCATGATAAACACCGGCGCGCCTTCGAAGCGGGTGTACTTTGGCCTGAGGCGCTCGGTGTTGTAGAACTTGCGGACGTCCACCACCTTCTTGCGGCTCGTCACCACTTCGATTGGCACGTTGTCGTAGCGGCCGTTGCGGATGTTGACCAGCCGCCCCGAGACCCCGTCCTGGATGAGATCCATGGCGAGGTTGCCGAAGGCCATGGGGACCACCGAGTCGAGGGCATCCGGGTCGCCGGACCGTACGAGATAGCCCAGCCGCTGGTTGACGACGTTGATCCGGTGCCCGTTGTTGTACTTCGGCGACAGCTCCCTGAGGGCCCGAGCCACCCGGTCGCCGATGCCCCCGAGCTTTTTGTGGCCGAACATGTCCTTCTCCTGATCCTCGTACACCATCTCGCTCTCCCCGGTGAAGGTCGCGCCTTCCGACACCAGCACGACGCTGTATTTGGAGGGGTTCTTACTCCGGTCCTTCGACAGCCGCTCACAGAGATGATCGATGTTGAAGGTATGCTCGGGGATCACGCAGCGATTGGCGGCACCGGCCATGGTCGGCAGCAGAGCGGTGAAACCCGCGTAGCGGCCGAAAACCTCGATCACCAGGAAACGCTCATGGCTGCCCGCCGACGTCCGCAGGGCATGGGTCATGGCGATTGTGCGGGTGACGCAGGTCGAGAAACCGATGCAGTAGTCGGTGCCGGGAACATCGTTGTCCATGGTCTTCGGGAGCGCGATCACCCGCACCCCCTGCTCGTGAAGATGGACACCGTACGAGAGGGTGTCGTCGCCGCCAATGGGCACCAGGGTGTCGATGCCGAGGTACTCGATATTGGCCAGCACCTCGTCGGAGAGGTCGTTGACGTCGTCGGTATAGCGGTCCCGGAGGTGATCGGGCATCGCGGTCTGCGGCACGTGCGACGGACGGGTGCGCGAGCTGTGGAGGAAGGTCCCGCCGGTGCGGCCGACCTTGTTGACCACCTCCTCGGTGAGGTCGATCACGTGGTCCGAACCGTTCTTGCGGTCGCGGTCGATCTCGATCAGTCCGGCCCAGCCCCGACGGATCCCAAGCACCTTGAAGCCCTCGCGCAGGGCCCGCACCGTCACCGCGCGGATGGCCGGGTTGAGTCCGGGCACATCGCCACCACCGGTCAAGATGCCGATAGTACCCCGGTGTTTCTTCGTATTCGCCATGCTTCAATTCCTCCGTGCATCATGCGCCGCGTCAAACGCGCTCAACCCTACCAAACCCGGTCTTCTCACCGGGTGTCTACTGCGGGCGGCGAGGGTCCCGCTGACGACCTCGGACCGACCGGTTGTCCTTGATCAGCCGTAGCGAGGTGAGGTCGAGCTGTGCCGGCTGAGGGTTCAGATCAACACGGATTCTGAATACGAATCCGCCCCGACGACCGTGAAGGGGAACACGAATGCGTCCGCCCCGCTTCCCATCCGCGGACACCGAGCGACGAAAATCAACGTCACGCCCCACCCCCGAGCCCTGGGGGCGACCCACCACCACATCGGCGCGGCCGGCGGCCCCACGGAATCGGTATCTCAGCTCCAGAGCATCGATCCGGTCATCGACGGTGAACGGCACCTCCATGGTCCCGGATGCGAAAAGGCTGACCGTCCCTTCCGCGAAGTCGACCGACACCGGATGTTCGCGGAGGACGGCGCCGTCGCCGACACTCTCGTCGAAGAACAACCCCAGTCGTCGCACGAGGAGACACGGCCTGGGCGTCGGCGCCCCGTCCGCGTCCGGAAGTCCGAAGACTATCCGGTTGCTCCCGGGCCTCATCGTGTCTGCCGGCAGAGCCACGCGGTAGCGCCCCCACCCCTTTGCGAGGTTCACCGTGCCGCACCGCCGGTCATTGACCGTGACTGTGAGGCTGCGAATCGGCCGTCCGCCGCCGGCGGGTGCGCAGTCGAGGATCATCACCCGGTGACCGCCGACAGCGACGGTGAGATCGAGAGCGGCGCCGTCGTCCGTCACCCACACACCCCGCCGCCCGGGTCGGGACCACTCGCGACCGACCAACTGCGGCTCGGGTCGATACACCACCTCGGAATCATGAGGTTGCAGGCGAAAGTCGATGACCGGATTCAGCTCTTCGAATTGCACGATTCCCCGACGCAGGAGGGCCGGCGGAATTTCGGGGGTCTCCCGCAGCCAGTGCACGAAATCGACGATCGCGACGGCCGCGAAGAGAAAGATCAGAACCAGCGGGCCGGGGCGGAGCATGGGGCGGAGATCCATCATTCCTTTAGCCCGGTCTTCTCACTGGGTGTCTACTGCGGGCCGCGAATGGCAGCCATCTGTCGTGCTTTTCGCGAATCGTGCTCCTCAACGTAGTGGGACTACGCCTGCGTCCCCCGATTCGCGAAAAACCCAACATCTGACTACCCTTCGCCGCCCTCGCTACGAAACCCGGTGAGAAGACCGGGCTTATGCTCGTTCGTCCCCCACCAATCTGGTCATTTCGAGGAACTCGTCCAGCTGATAGCCTGAATCCTCGCCGGCGGAGACCATCAAATCGACAGCTCGTTGAATCTCGACGATTCGTGAACGGACATCCTCCGCGCCGTCGGCGATGGCCGCCACCGCGGCCGTCGTCATCATCCAGCGTACGAGCGCCATGAATGCCTCACGGTTGAACCACAGCGCATCACCGTACCGATGGACGCCAAGGAACCGCTGTCCGGAGGGGCTCGCGAAAATATCGACCAGAACGGCCGCGTCCTGCCCCACCCCAAACTCCCTGCCGCCACCGGCAATCATCAAATCGATTACCGCCACTGCGCGCCGCGCGTCCTCCCGACTACCGCCGAGAGATTGCGCCAGATCGGCGAGGGCCGATCCCACATGCCACTCCTCCAGCCGGCTCCGGGACAGCTCGCGCATATCGTCTCGATCCGAGAGCTCGCCCAGACGCCGTACCAGAATCCATGACAACAGGATGAGCCATCCCTCCGGGCTCCCGAGGGCCTCGCCCAGGAGGCGGGCTGCCGTCCCTTCCTCCTTGGCTTCGCCCGATCCCCAGCTCGCCACGAGCTGGGGCAGGGCGAGCGCGGCCTCGAGGTCGACGAGAATCGAGCGCTCGATCTCCGTCCGCGACGCCCCGGACCCGGCGTGCCAGGCGACCGCAGCGAGGTAGGTCGCAACCTCAGTGCTCGCAATCTTCCGTAGCTCGGCGCTTGCCTCGCCGGCGCTGTCGGGCAACGCCAGGGCATGCAGGATCGGCTCGGCGAGAATGCGCCGAAGCGGTTCAAGAACCGGCGACAGCACAAGCTGTCCGAGCGCCTCCTCGATGCTCGGCACCCCTCGCCCGCCGAGACGGGCGGCGAGGCGCTCGTACGGGCGATCTCCGTCGTCCTTGACGATGCGGAAATCGAGAAAACAGTGGAGCCGGTACCCGTCGAGCTCGAGGTGGAGACCCTCGGATCTCAGCTCGCGGCAGGATCGCAGGTACTCGAGCCCGGATACCTCGTCGCGATAGATGAGGAACGACGAATCGTCGTCGGGGAGCTGGAGTCCGTCGCCGAGCGAAACCCGAACGAGCCGCCGACCACCGTCGCCGTCGCGCTCGGCCACTGCGGTCGAGAGTTGGATCCGGCCGTGAACGTCTCCGAATCGATTGTGGTAGACAACCAGGCTGCGTTCTCCGTCGACCTCGTTGGAGTAGGCGAAGACGTTCTCGTCGACCGAGCCGTCCCCGGTGACGAAGTCGTAGAGCAGAAAATTGTCCACCTCGGCGAAGATCCGACGCCGCCGCAAGAGCGGAAAGAGCTGGAGCTCGTGGCGCCACATCAGCCCCTCGTTCGTCTTCTCCTCCCAGCGCGGTCGCCGAAACTCCATCCCGTACTTTTCCGCCAGCCCCTCGATCTGGCCGTGGCCGAACATCGGCAGCCCGGGCATCGTGGCCATCAGCGTCGCGACGCCGAAGTACTTGTCGTCGGTGCCGAACTGGTCGACAGCGGTGCGCTCGTCCGGGTTGGACATGAAGTTCACATAGCGCTTGAGGATCTGTGGATCGAACTCGAGGGTCGAGCGGATCAGCTGCCGGTACTCGGCGTTGCGCTCGTCGCGCAGCATGTTCATGAAGGCCGAGTTGTAGACCCGGTGCATGCCGAGGGTGCGGACGAAGTACCCCTCGAGCAGCCAGAATGCCTCCGCCAGCAGCAGGGTGTCGGGCGCCTCCGCGGCCACCCGGTCCACCACCTCGCGCCAGAACTCACGCGGCATAGCAGCGTCGAAATCGGCCCGCGACATCCCGAACTCGGCCCGCGACGGCACCGCGCCGGCGGCGCCCGGCTCCGGAAACCACAGCCGGTGGTAGTGCTGCCTGGCGAGCGTCATCGCGGCGTCGAAGCGGATCACCGGCGACCGGCGGGCGACCGCGAGAATTGTCTGAATCACCGCTTCGCGGACCTCGGAGTTGAGGTAGTCGAGTTGGGCGGTGTCGTTCCACGGCATCGAGGTGCCGTCATTGCCGTGATAGATGAAGCGCTCGTCACCGGTGGCACGATCGACCCGCTTGAAGACAACCGCGGCGTCGCTCTTCTGCCAATAGTGATCCTCGATGAAGATGCCGACCCGCTCGTCATCCGACAAATCAGGCCCGTCGAATGAGTAGGCGGGATACGGAGAGTGGTCCAGCGACAGAAACCAGTCGGGGTGCTCGATCATCCAGCGCGAGTCGATGCCCATGTGGTTCGGCACCATGTCGGTGGAGAGGCGGATGCCGAATTGCCAGGCCCGTGTTCTGAGATCCTCGTAGGCGGCCTCGCCGCCGAGTGCGTCCGCAATACGATAGTCCTCGAGCGAGTAGGCCGAGGCCACCGCATCCTCGTCACCCATCATCCTCTTGATCCGTTCGGACGCCCGGCTGCGCTCCCAGACCCCGATCAGCCACAGCCCGCTCATCCCCCATCCGGCCAGAATCTCCAGCTCCTCGTCGGGAATGCCGCCCAATGAGGTGATCTCGCGGCCGTACTTCACGCTCAGCTGGGCCAGCCACACGTGGGCGTTCTTGGCCAGCAGCACCAGGCGTGGCATCCACTCGCGATCAGTGGAGTAGTTCTCGCCGGTTTCTGAGAGGACTCGATAGTCTGGGCACTCGATCGGCCCGGGCCCGGCAGGAAAGAACACCCGCTGCTCCTCGGCCAGGAAGTCAAGCCCGCCGAGGACGCGGTAGAGGTCGGGGCCGAGGAGATCGGCCCAGGTCGTGCGGATGAACTCGAGCTGACCCTCGAGCGAGTGGGGAGCGGCCCGCATCGGCGCATACAGAAGGTCGAGCAGGCTCTGTCCCCCGTGACCGGACGCCGGCGCCGCACCGAGGATCGCTTCGATTTCTTCCATCGCAGGCAGGTATCGGGTATCGCGCCGCAGCCGTTCGTCGTCGAAGAGCTCGCGAAACTCGGCGAAGGCCGGGTTGCGGTTTCCGAGCCACAGCAGGACCAGCTCCTCCAGGGCAACCTCGCGATGGTTCGCGCCGTCGGTGGCATCGGCGAGGTAGTTTGCGGCTGTGAGCTCTCCACGGAACACCGCGACCGGTGGAAACTCGTCGACGAACGCCTCGAGCATCCTCTCCACCGCCTCCCCACCGAGCTCCGCTTCGAGACTCGACAGGG
Source organism: Deltaproteobacteria bacterium (assembly GCA_049188105.1). Taxonomy (GTDB): domain Bacteria; phylum Acidobacteriota; class Thermoanaerobaculia; order Thermoanaerobaculales; family Sulfomarinibacteraceae; genus Sulfomarinibacter. The sequence goes on from JAIVTZ010000023.1 coordinate 7,351, forward strand.
CGTCGGACCACAGCTGCGGCGCCCGCTCCCGACGGTGCCGCGCTACCAGCAGATGGAATACCTCATCGATGAGCCCGAGGGCGTGAATCTGGCTCGCACTCACCGCCCGTTCCGGAAATCGGAGGAGATCGCGGCGCTCGTTCATGCTGTGCGCAAAAACGCGAGCGGCGTGAAAATCGGCAAAGACCACGTTACCGGAGACCGCGAATAGGGTCTCGTCGAGGCCATAGACCTCTCGTGCCCGACGCGAGACGTGGAACTCGCGCGGCGCGCCAAAGAAAAAACGTGTGTCGTGGGTCGTCATCTCAGCAAACCGTGCCCATGATACAGACGCGCCGCGAATTCGGAGTTCGGAATTCGGAATTCGGAATTCGGAATTGCCACCCATCCTTCCCTGAGGTCAAGCGGGTAGTCGGGGATTCATTCCGAATTCCGAATTCACAATTCCGAATTCTGACTTTCGGGCTCCGCATCGCGGAGCTCGAAAGTCAGCGGGCAGTGATCAGAGACATCCCAGAACGTCCCGTCCTCCTCGCCCGGGCGGGAAACGAGCTCGGAGCACTCCCAGCGTGCGCAGTGCAGCCAGGCCTGGAGCGGCACGGCGACCGCGCCGACTCCGAATCCGCCGACAAAGACATGATCGAGCAGCGACGGCTGCTGGACACCGTCACGCCCACCCCCACCCTCCCAGTACGAGGTGCAGCCGAGCGCGTTGTGAAGCCGTTCGAGTCCGACACCCCCGAGGATCGCGTCAACGGACTGCAGCTCGCCCTCGCGATCGCCGCGGGGCGAACCGGTGGTGTTGAAGTCGCCGAGCACGATCACGTCTGGATCGCCGATCTCGTCGATCCACCGCTCGATCCAGGAGGCCAGCGCCCGGTTCTGGCGCCGGCGTTCCCCGAAGTTGTCCGGTCCCGCTTCGAGGTGAACCACAACCAGGGTGAAGTCGACGCCATCGACGCGGCGGCTGCGAAGGTAGCCGGCAAAGGCGGGACGCATCCCCGGCTCGAGCACGAGCCCAGAGATTTCCATCGGCTCCCCGATCAACTCGAGGACGGCATCGTCCCACGCGATGGCGAGGTGCTGGCCGAAGCGGCCACCCCCCGGGGAGAACCTGACCTGCATCATCCGCTTCCCGCAGGCGCGCTTGAGGATCGGCTGAAAACGACGAATGTCGTTGACCTCCTGCAGCCCGTAGAGATCGGCATCGAGACCGCCGAGGGCCTTCTCGAAATCGCAGATGTTGGTACGGCGCGAGTACCCCAGATCGTCGGTCTGCGGGCGCTCGTCGAGAGGAAAGTTGCGCATGTTCCACGTCACGAGGCGGAGGTCGGTGCCGCCGGCAACCGGAGGCGGCAGCTCTTCGACCGTGACGCCGGGGCCGGCAAAACCGGCACAACGGAGATACCCGCGCAAAAACAGAGACGCGGCGGCGACACCTGCAATCGCTACAACCACCACAATGACCAGGAGCTTCGATTTCGTCACCATGACCCGCAGTGTCTCCCGAGTCGGCCCATGGTGCAAGACGTAAAATCCGCATCCAATTGGTAATTGTTCCTGAGTCTCAAGGGTATTTCCCAGATGAGACAGCGGCTCGCTACGATCTCATAGCGAACACATCACTTCCGAGAGAAAGCTCAGTCGGGACAATTTGAATAACCAAATCATTATGTATGGATTTTCTCAATTGAGTTGACATCGAATCGAGACTCGTCCATTTTGTATCAGTGGTGCAATTGTTGAGATACTCATTTATCGAACACGCGATCAGCGGCGTCTCGACAGGCAGCTTACACCACCACTGTGCCGAAACTCAGCCCCACCACCCGGCGAAGGGGATCTGCATGACGCGAGCAAAGAAATTCCTATTCTTGGTAGCCATTGGTGTCACCGCGGCCTCGCCACTCGCCGCCCAGGAATGGAGCGGGAACATCGGCGCCGCCTACATCTGGCAGGATGCGGACGGTAACGAGGACAGCTTCCGCAGCCAGATCGATCTCCAGGAGGGCTTTTTCCTCGAGGACCTCAATCTGCTCTATCGCGGTCAAGGGGCGATCTCCGAGTTCAAGATCGACGCCTGGGGCTTCGGTGACGCCAACCCGGCCGAGGCGGCCAAGCTCGGGCTTGAGTTCGGCGCCGGCTTCAGCTTCTACTTCGACTACGACCGCCGCGCCTCGTTTTTCAATCTCGGAGGCTCGGATCTCGCCGAACGGGCCGACGACTGGGATATCACCCGCTACCGGGGTGAGTTTGTCATCGACGCCTGGCGGCCGTTGCAGATCTCTCTCGCCTACCGCGCGATCGATCGACAGGGCACGGTAAAGCGTCCGCTCTACGGTCTCAACGAGCTCTATCCGATCGGCGTTGACCTCGACGAGGCCATGGACGAGTGGACGCTGCGGCTGGTCACCCGCACCCTGCCGGTGCGGCTCGAGCTCGAGCAGTCGCTGGCCACCTACACGCGCAAGAATCGCCCATTTGCGACCGGCGATCCTGCAATCGGCGGCGACCCCGACGAGCTCGCGAGAATCACCTCGAACATCGTCGATGAGATGGACAGCGTGCCCACAACTCGCTTCATCGCGAGTTTCAGCAGCAAGAGCTTCGAGGGCGTTGCATCGCTGCTGTGGCGCTCGGCCGACCTCGATGTTACCGGCGGTGAGGCGGTGACCTTTCTCATCGGCGGCGGCGACATCGGCACCTTCGATCTGATCGACAGGGCCCTCGGCTCGGCCTCTCAGGACACCTTCGCCGGCGCCCTTTCGCTCGGTTTCAAGCTCGCTTCGCGCTGGACCCTGAGGCTTTCCGGAGACTACCGCGACGGCTCGTCGAACTCGCAGATCGCCATCGACCGTGTCTTGGCCGTCACCAGTCCGCTCGGGGGGGACAATGTTTTTCGCTCCTCCTACGAGGATGACGGCTTCTTCGACTTCACCGACAGCAGCGCACGGTTGACCCTCGAGTATCGGGGCAACAGCTGGGCCCTGTGGGGCGGCGGCAGCGCCGGCAGCCGCGAGGCATCGTGGCGCATGACGAATGATGAAGCCACTTTCGACGGCGAGCGCGACAGCACCGGTTACCTGCTCGGCGCGTCCTGGTCCCCGAGCAAGGCGGTCGACTTGAACCTCGAGCTCGACCGCGGCGACTTCGACGAGTACATCTTCCGCATCGAACCGGAAACGGTCGATCGCGCCACTCTCAAGCTCCGGACCAAGCTCGGCGGCGGCTGGCGCCTCGACCTCCACGGTCGCTATGTGAAATCCGACAATCCCCCCGAAGTTGCCGGGCGCGACACCAAATCGACCCCTTACGGCATCGCAGGTTCATGGACCTCGAGCGACGGCTCGTCATCGGTGGGGCTCGATCTCGAGCAGTACTCCTTCAAAACCGACACCGGTCTGGTGCTTCCCAGCGGTGACCTCGGTCGCTCGATCTATGAGCTCGACCTTTCCACCGCAACGCTTTACGGCCACACTCGTTTTGGGATCTTCGGCGTATCGGGATCGGCGACCTATCTCACCGACGACGGTGACAGCTTTCCGGTGGACGCCTGGAACGGCCGTCTTCGCCTGACCCTCTACGGCGGCAGCGGGCTCGAGTACTCCGCGCTGGTCCAGTACTGGTCGTACGACGAGGTACAGAGGGATATCGACGACTTCGATGTTTTGCGCTACGGCCTCGCCGTGAACTGGAGATTCGAATGACGCGCCTCAGACTTCTCGCGATGGCGGCGGTCCTCGCCCTGGCGACGGTGTCGACGGCGCAGGAACCGGTGACCATGGAAACCTGTGCCATGTGCCACGAGGATGAGGCCCCGGTCTTTGCCTCCGGGTCCCATGGACGCGCCATGGCGAAGGTCGACACCGCAATTCTAGACCGCTCATGTGTCAGCTGCCATGGCCCCGCCACCGAGCACGTTGACGACCCCACGACGGAGAACATCAACCGCTTTCCAGAGCCCGGAGCGTGTCTCAGCTGCCACACCGGGCGCGAGGCCATGACCAATATCTCGACACCCGCCCATGTCCGCAACGGCGTCGAATGTCTCGACTGCCACGGCACCGGCCACACCGAGCTCAAGACCGATCACATGCTGACCTCGGCGCCCCACAAGCTCTGTGCCGAGTGCCACCTCTCCGAGTCCGGTTCGTTCCAGATGCCGTACGCCCACCGCGACGGCACCCGGCCCTTCGAGTGCACCAACTGCCACTCGGTGCACGGCGACAACCGTCAGGGCCGCCTGGCCATGATCGGCAGCGGCGGCGTCTGCCTCGACTGTCACAGCGAGAAGACCGGCCCGTTCGTCTACCCCCACCCGCCGCAGCAGGTGAACGGCTGCATCAATTGCCACGTGCCGCACGGCTCTCCGAATCCCAAGCTGCTGACGCGCCACCGGGTGGCGGCGCTGTGTCTCGAGTGCCACACCGACGTGCCCTCGTTTCACGACGTGAGCCGGCCGCGATACCAGAGCTGTACGAACTGTCACGCCGCGGTCCACGGTTCGAACCGTGATCCGCGGCTCTTCGAGGAGTGATCCATGAATCGGTGCAAAACATCCAGAATTTTTTCTGGGAAGGAGGACGCGATGAAGACCGCAGCGAGTATGTTCATTGTCCTGGGGCTGGTCATGGTCCCGTTGGTGGCGGACGCCGGAGGACCGGAGCTCCGCGCCAGCCACCGGACCGGTGCGAGTGCGCGGGTGGCGGCCAATCTGCCGGCCGACATGATGGCCACCCTGACCAGCACCTACACAACCAAGGAGCTGGAGGAAGACCTCGTCGTCGTCGGTGACGAGTACTGCATCGCCTGCCACTCGTGGGCGGCGATCACCCATGAGGTGAAGCACCGCAAGGCGCTGCGGATCCCGATGGGTAAGAACTCCCTGATCGCCGGCAAGGGCGTGGTCGCCGACTACGACCAGAACGGCGTCGACGACTTCATGCAGGGCCTCGATTTCAACACGATCTCGTCGGTCTTCGACCCGTACAAGCCGAACGCGCCGATCCTCTCCTACCGCGCCGGTGATGATCGTTACTTCATGACGATCGGCGAGCTCAAGGTGAGAATCGAGATCACCCAGGGCGGCACCGGCGACTGGAAGCAACGCTACCTGACCACGATTCCGGTGACCGGCACGCCATCGGGGTGGGCGACGGACCAGTACGTCTCCCCGCTGCAGTTCAACGAGAAGACCCACGAGTGGGTTGCCTACCACCCCGAGCACTGGTGGAACCCCGATACCTTGGAGCCGAACTTCGGCCCCAGACCTCCGGTCACCGAGGTCGCGGCGATCGGCCGCAGCTACTCCAAGCGCTGCATCGGCTGTCACACCACCGGCTTCCGTGAGTCGATGTCCCAGGACGGCAACGGTGAGTGGATCTACCGTCCGTTCCCGGCCTCGCTAGTACCGCCGGACTACAAGGAGCAGTATCCGGACTACGACCGCGACGGCATCCCGGACATCATCAACATCGGCTGCGAGGCGTGCCACGGCCCCGGCTCGGCCCACATCCTGGGCGGCGGCGACCCGGACGAGATCCTGGCGCCGAGCGAGCTCGACACCTTCGCGTCGAACGAGCTCTGCCAGCAGTGCCACGTCCGCACCGCCTCGGT
>JAIVTZ010000024.1:0-12899 GCA_049188105.1 Deltaproteobacteria bacterium
GAGAGGCTCGAGTCACCCGACTCTGTCTCCCACGCCTTGGCGAGGCCGAAGTCGAGCACCTTCACGGTGCCGTCAGGGCGGAGTTTGATATTGGCGGGTTTGAGGTCTCGGTGGACGATGCCCTGCTCGTGGGCGGCCTCGAGGGCTTCAGCGATCTGGATCGCGATCGGGATCGCCTCGTCGATTGGCACCGGTCCACGTTTGATGCGCTCGGAGAGGTCCTCGCCTTCGACAAGCTCCATCACGAGGAATGTCACAAGGCCTGGGGCTTGGGGCTTGGGGCTTGCCGGCGTACCCGAGGCCGTGCCCGTCTCCGTCTCCGTCTCCGTGCCCGAATCGACCGTCTCCAACCCATACAGATGCGCGATGTTCGGGTGGTTCAGGCTTGCCAAAACCTTTGCCTCGCGCTCGAACCTCGCCATCCGCTCGGGGTCCTCGGCAAACTCCTCCGGCAGCACCTTGAGCGCCACCTCGCGGCCGAGCTTGGTGTCCTCGGCGCGCCACACCTCCCCCATCCCACCGGCGCCAAGCGCGGCGGTGATGCGGTAGTGCGCGAGGGTGGTGCCGATCATCGGTTTGACTCCGCCGTCAATCGTCACTCACCAGCGGCGGTTCCTGTCTCCTCTCCATGTGGACGGTGCCGCAGCTCGGGCATTTCCAGTGGGTGATCTTCTCGCCCCGCATCGTGAAGACCTCGAGGGGGACGTCCTTGCAGCGCCTGCAGACCGGGGCTTTATTCGCCCGCCCCTCAACCGCCTCGATTGTGATTGTCTCTATCTCTTTCTCGTCCATTTTCGTTCCCCTTTTCTATCCGTCGAAGAAGCTGCCGAAATGCCACGTTATCATCCACAAATTGTACTGCGGAGTGGGCTCATGCGAGAGCCCACCCCTCAGTGCCGCGACCGCGGCGACGACGGCGGCTCCCTCTACGAACCCCCCTGCCCATGGCCCCGGCCGACGAGGTCTTCGCTGGCGGACAGCCCCAGCCCGCTCGAACCGAGAGCGGCGGTGACGCGGTAGTGGGCGAGTCTCGTGCCGATCACCTTCCGCTCCCAGCCTCGAGCCAATTGACGACGACGGACAGATTGGGGGCGTCGTGATCCGAAATCGTCTCCATCACGAGCACGTTCTCACCGTCCGGTGACAGCGCCCAAAAGTGCGACCCGGAGGGCTGTAGCCTGGTGTTGAAGAGCGGTGTGGCCTCCCCGATGAGCAGCCCGCCGTCGCGCGGTTCGACCCGGACTGCGGTGAGCGTCCCGTCCGTGGCGTGGTAGAGGATCTCGGATCCGCTCTCGTTCCAGCGCGCTGCCTGCCCGCCGCTAGTGGAGATCTGCCACTTTCTCCCCGATTCGGGGAACGCCATGACGTAAATCTCGGGACGGCCGGACTCGTTGGACATATAGGCGAGCCAGCGCCCGTCCGGAGAAAACATCGCAAAGGCTTCGCCAAACTCGGTTTGGATGAACGGATAGGCCTCCGTCTCGCCGGACAACGGCAGTATCCAGATATCCCAGCTCGAGTCATCGCCGCCCTTGTGAAAGGCCAGGTGCTCGCCGTCCGGCGACACTGAGCTCGGGTACATCTCGGTGGTCGATTCGAGGAGGATCTCGCCCTCACCCGAACCGCCGATCTCCTTTCTCATCAGGGCGTAAACCCCTCTTTTCTGAGCAGAATAGAATAGAGCCTTCCCATCAGGGGTCGGAGTCAATCCCGATTCGTAACCAGGATCGAAGGTAAATCTCGTGAACAGGTTGCGGCGCAGGTCGATCACCCAGATATCACCGGTGCCGGCCGAGTTTTCCTCCAGGGACACCGCTGCCAGCTCGCCACCCGGTATGACATGCACCTCGTCGTAGCTGCCGGGTTCACCAACCGTGCCGAGCTCGTTGCCCTCCCGATCACGCCACACCAGCCGGAAACTGCCCTCCTGACCTTCCCCTGCCTGGTACGCCAGCACACCGTTCTGTGAAGCCGAGAAAACGCCGACTACCGTACCGGGGGCGAGCAAGGTCACGACCTCGGCGATCGGAAAGGCATCACCTGAAAACTCGAGTTTCCCGGCATCGAACGGTTGCGCCATCAACGTTCTATCGCGGACGAAGAGGATGTGCTCCGATGCGTACTCGGCCGCGGTCGGAGCTCTGAAGAGAGCCCGATCTTCTGACCCGTCAAGCGAACCGATCATGACGGCGTGCCCTTCGGACGATCCCGACGCGGAACGGGCCATGTAGAGGAAATGTTGACCATCCGGCAGGAACCTCGGGTGGCGGTGCGAGTTGTCCTTCCGATCGGCGTCGAACTCGGTGACGGGGGTCGATTCCCCGCCGGTCTCCGCGACCCTGTGCAGCGGCGAGTTATAGGTCGGTGAGAAAACGATCACGCCGTCCTGGCTCCAGGTCGCACCCTTACCGTCGGCCGCGTCGCAGAGGGCGAGGGGCGGACCGCCGACCGCCTCGACTACTCTCAGCTTGTTGCCGGCGAAGAAACCGATGCGCCGCGAGTCCGGTGACCAAAACGGGTACTGTGCATTCCCGGTCCCCGGCAACGGCCGCGCCGCCGCCTCGTGCAACGCCCTGACCCAAAGCTGGATGACGCCGTCCGCCGTCCTGCCGGAGTACGCGATCATCCGCCCGTCCGGCGACACTGCCACCGGACCTGGATTGTCCGGCGCCAGGTGGAATCGGCCGTCTTCGGGTGGCGGAGTCTCGAATCGAATGACCCGTCGTTCGGGCACTTCGCGGCCAATCAACAACAGTCCGAGAGACAGTGCCGCGACGGTGGCCGCCACCGCTGCCGCCCACGGAAGCGCCCTCCTCCATGCCGGCTGCGGGACAGCCCCGGGAATCGCAGCAATCGTCGGCCGGTCGAAGGTCTCGGGATCGGCCCGGTACTCCTCGAGCAGGATCCGCGCGTCGCCGATGGCCTGCAGGCGCTGCTTCGGCTTTTTCTTCAGGCAGCGTTCGATAAGCTCGCGGAGGCGGGCCGGGGTCTCCTCGGGCAGCGCGTCCAGATCGACCTCGTCCTTGAGCACCGACGCCAGCACGTGCGAGACCGTCTCGCCATCGAAGAGCTTGTGACCGGTCAGCATCTCCCACAGCACCACGCCGAAGGCCCAGATATCGGCCCGACGGTCGGCGGCGATTCCCGCCGCCTGCTCGGGCGACATGTAGGCTGCGGTGCCGATGATCACACCCGCCGCAGTCGCGTGTGCGGTCAAAGTGGGCGACAAGGAGAGGCTCGAGTCACCTGTTTCGGCGTCCCACGCCTTGGCGAGCCCGAAGTCGAGCACCTTGACGGTGCCGTCGGGGCTGAGCTTGATGTTGGCCGGTTTGAGATCGCGGTGGACGATGCCCTGCTCGTGCGCAGCCTCGAGCCCCTCGGCGATCTGGAGCGCGATCGCCACCGCCTCCTCTACCGGAACCGGTCCGCGCTTGATTCTCTCCGACAGATCCTCGCCCTCCACCAGCTCCATCGCAAGGAAGGTGATGGGGTCCGCTCTCGCGGACAGTTTTGAGTTTTGAGTTTTGAGTTTTGAGTTCGGGCCCGTTCCCGATTCCGATCCCGATCCCGACGGAACCGCCGACTCCAACCCGTAGAGCGTCGCGATGTTTGGGTGGTTGAGACTCGCCAGCACCTTGGCCTCGCGCTCGAATCGCGCCATCCGCTCGGGATCCTGTGCAAACTCCTCGGGCAGCACCTTGAGCGCCACCTCGCGGCCGAGCTTGGTGTCTTCAGCGCGCCACACCTCGCCCATCCCACCAGCGCCAAGCTTGTCGGTGATCCGGAAGTACAAAAGCGTCGTGCCGATCATCTCAAGGTCCCCCAATGGCGGGTCATCTTCGCGGCTGGTTGGCCCATCGCCGGGCGGCCTGAGTGCCGTCCATGACGTCTTCCGCAGCCCGGTGCTCAACCGCTCGTTCTTCGTCTGTCCGTCACGATGAATGAACCGCGAGTACTATAACGCACGTGAGACGCAGACGCATTTCATTTTTGAAACGTATTAGGCGGAATCCGGCGGAAGGATCTTCGACGGTCAGTTACCTTCGAGTCGCCGGATCAGCACCAGCGTCCGGTCGTCGAGAAACGGGACGCCGCGGACGAACTGGTAGAGATCCTCCTCGATCGTCGCCATCAGCTCGTCGATCGGCTCCGACCGGCGCTTGACGCAGACCTCGGCCAGGCGGTCCTGCCCGTACTCCTCTTCCTCGGGGTTCTCCGGCTCGGTGATCCCGTCGGTATAGAGAATGAGGGTGTCGCCGACACCCAGGGTCGTCTCACCGGCGGTGAACTCCCCCTCCTCGAGAATGCCGAGCGGCATGCCGGTGGATTCGAGCCACTCGAACTCGCCATCGGCGCGCAGGAGGAGCGCCGGGTTGTGGCCGGCATTGCAGAAGTGGACGTCTCCGGTGTTCGGATTGACCGTGGCGAGAAAGGAGGTCGCGAACTTCTCGGGTGGGGTCCGTTCAAAGAGGAGGTGGGAAACCGAATGGAATATCTCTTCGGGTGGCACGCCGTCGTGGATCGGGCCGGCCGCGAGGGCCTCCAACGAAGCGGTGAGCAGTGACGCGCCGATGCCCTTGCCCGAAACATCGGAGAGCATGAGAACAATCTCGCTTTCGTCGTGCCGCATCTCAACCTTGAAGAAGTCGCCGGAGACACCGCGCGACGGAATGTTGCCGGCGACGATGTCCCAACCCTCAACCTCGGGCAGGGAGTCGGGCAGGAGGCTGACCTGGATCTCGCGCGCCAGTGCCACCTCCTGTTCGAGACGCCGGCGCCCCTCAGCCTCCTCGGCAAGGTGGACATTGCGGATCCGCATCGCCGCCACCGACGCCAAGGACGCCAGCAGCTCCATGTCTTCCTCCTCGAACTGGCGCACGGTCAATCGCGACCCGAGAACGATCAGGCCGAGCGCTCCATCGGGGTCGAGGAGGGGCGCAGCCACCAGCGAGCGCACACCGGCGTCGAGCAGGCTCATCGCTTCTTGGAAACGCTCGTCGGTTTGGGCGTCGAGGACCAATGCCGCCTGCCGCCCCTCGACCACCTGCTCCATGAGGCTGGTCGAGAACAGGATCTCGGGGTTCGTGCCGCCGACCGAGCGACCGGCCGCGCGCTCGTATCCTCCGTCCTCGGTTCGCAAGTAAATCGCGGCTTCCTCGGGTCCGAGGTGCTCGAAGGCCCGGTCGAGGATCAGCTCGAGAAGCTCGTCGAGTGACATCGTCCGGTCGAGGGCCTGGTTGACCTCGGTCAGGAGGCGAAGCCGGTCGGCATACCGGCGCAAACCCTCCCCCATCGGCGTCGCCGAATCGGTTCGGATTTCCGCCGGCTCCTGCAGCAGCTCGGCCGCCGACTTGAAGATCGTGTGGCTGTCGTGACTGGGCGGAGTCTTGAACGCACTCGAAGCCGGGCGGGTCGCCTCGCGGAGCGTGATCGACGTGCTGCCCACCTGGATCACCGCACCATGGTCCAACCGCAACGGGTGATCCACCGGCCGCCCCCCCAGCAGGGTTCCGTTTCGCGAACCGAGGTCCTCCACAAACCACTTGCCCTGGTCCTGATAGAAGCGGGCGTGCATGCGCGACATCGAACGATCCGGAATCGTCAGATCGGCCTTCGAGGATCGTCCGACAACGAAGTTCTCACCCTCGAGCGCGCGGTCGAACGGCGAGCCGTCGGTTGTCACCACGTGCAATGTCATCGGCGGCAGGGAGTTATCCATTTTGGTCACAACTGGCGTCATCATACAACCGAACGCAGAGAATCAAGCATTTCTTCCAGCATACTCATTCGCCGACTTTCACCACCGACGAGAACCACTCCAAAGACCACTGTCTCTCCAGATCGGAGAGTCTCGGCGTCTGCGCCCATGGCCGGCGTGTGGGGATTCAGTTGCTCTTCCAGCGGATGGCGACGCCGTGGCAGACCACCATCGGCTCCGTGACCGGCATGGGATCGTCGTTGATCGCCCTCACGTTGCGTCCACAGGCGACGATCACGACGGCGTCGGCATCGAGCTTTGCCGCCCGTCTCCGCAGCCGCTGTTCGGCAATCGAGATGGCGGCGTCCTCGCCCGAAACCCCGATGCGTTCCTGTTCCTCGAGCCCCGAAATCTCCTCGTACTGCCGTTCTCCGACCTGGCCGGGGGTGATCACCCTGACCTCCCTCGTCCACGCATCGAGATCAGGATCTGACGACGTCGATGAAGAACAACTCGCCAACACGATAGACACGACCACCACGACCACCGCGACCACCATTTTTTTCAAAAAAACCTCCTCGGTCCGGCGGTCCGAAAACGCGGACCCCGGCACCTCCGCTCAATAAACGTTCGATGAGCCGACGTCGACCGGCCTCAATGTAGCGCAACTGCGCCTGCGTCGCTCGATCCACGAGAGATGTTTGGGCTACGCCGTCATCACGACTTGACAAAACTGCGCTCAGATCGCAGAATGCGAAGCCGCCGGTCGATCCGGCGATCAGCCCGGAGGACTTCCATGCCCCTGTACGAGTACGAATGTCAGGATTGCGGATTACATTACGAGCGGCTCGAGCATGCCTCGGCTCTCCACAACGGGACCTGCCCGGAGTGCGGTAATGTCGCGCGCCGGCTTCTCGGCGCTCCAGCCCTGAAGTTCAAGGGCAGCGGCTGGTACGTCAACGACTACGGCAAGGGCAACGGCTCCCGTCCCGCCGAGAGCGACAAACCGACCCCGGCGGCCAAGGACTCCGACGACGCCAAGAAGAGCTCACCCAAGACCGAGAAGAAGGCGGACAAGAAGGCCGACGCGGCGTAGAAGGTATTAGGTATTAGGTATTAGGTATTAGCTCCGCCCACCCCTGATCTCCCCTGCTCCCTTGCTCCTCTGCTCCCCTGCCCCCCATGCCGGCACCATCGGTAGAGTTCACTTTTTGTTTCCCAACTCCGAGCTCTCGACCTCGACTTCGTTGATCAGCTCGCTCAGTCTTTTGGGGGACACGGCGTAGGTCTTTCGGCAGAAGCCGCAGACCACCTCCGCGCCATCCCCCGTTCCTTCTCCGGCGACCTCGCGAATCTCGTCGACGCCGAGCAGCTTGAGGGCGGCCTCGACCCGGTCCATCGAGCACCCACAGAAGAATCGCACCGAGGTCTCCTCGAGAATCGAGGCGCCCTCCGGGAAGAGCCTCGCCAACCACTCGCGAGGTCCCAGATCCTCCGCCAGCCGTTCCGATACCGCACCGAGCTCACGAATCCGATCGGTCAGTTCCTCAGCCTCGTCATCGCTGACACCCGGAAAGAGCTGTACGAGCAACCCGCCCGCGCTCCCTATCCTGCCCGTGCGCAGCGTCCGAACACCCAACACGACAGCGGCTGGAGACTGCTCGGATTCCGTGAGATAGAAGGCGAGGTCCTTGGCGAGCTCTCCGGAAACCAGATCGACGACGCCCCGATACGGCTCGCCGATGCCGGGATCGCGGGTCACCACCAGCTGCCCATCGCTACCGACAACGCCGGCGACATTGAGCTTCCCGTCGTCGCGGCCCTCGGCGGTGGCCAACGGGTTGGCGACCATCGCCCGAGCCCACCCCGCCGGCGATGCCGTCGCCACGAAACGTCCGGCCGGGCCACCGCCATCGACCTCGATGGTCACAATCGGCTCCCGGCCGGTCACCTTCTCGAGGCTCGAGGCGAGCAACAACGCGCCGGTGGCGAGCCGTCCCAGGGCCGCCGCCACCTCGGGCGAGGGGTCGTGTAACCGCCGCAGCTCCTCGACCGTCTCGGTGGTCACCGCCACCACCGCCCGGGCGCGGCCACTCAGCCCAATGGCGCGGATCAGAAGATCGCCGGTTCTTTCTCCCACGATGTGATCCTACCCGCTTTTCACCGCGTGCTAGCATTCACCACGGAGGACACAGGACATGGCACGACCCAAGTTGACCGACGTCCCCGGCATCGGCGAGGCAAAGACGAAAAAGTAGCTGCAATTGCACCTCGATTCCGACCAACCCGCAGGGGAGGCAGTCCGAGCTATTCTGTCGGAGCTTCTCACCGCTCTTCACCGATCGGTCGAGGGCGCCGTCACCAACAGCGGCCCCGAGCCTCTCCACGATCTGCGGGTCGCCACCCGCCGCACCCGATCGGCCCTCAGCCAGCTCGAGGGAGTCCTGCCGGCGGAGGCGGTTGCCCCCTTCGCCGCGGAATTCAAGTGGCTCGGCGAGCTCACCGGAGAGTGTCGCGACCTCGACGTGTGGCTCCTCGACCTGAGCGCCCGGCGAGACGCCCTGACCGGCAGCGAGGCCGCTGCCTTCTCTCCGTTCGTGTCCGAGGTTCGGGCCGCACGAGACCGCGCCCATGCCGAGGTCGTGCTCGGTCTCACCTCACCCCGCTGCCGGCGCCTGTTTGAGAGTTGGGAGGCCTTTCTCTCCAAACAGGCCGCCACCGCCGAACCGCCGCGGGACGCGGAAACTCCGGTGAAGACCCTCGCTGACGGGCGCATCCCCAGGGCCTACCAGCGCGTCCTGCGCCGTGGTCGGGACCTCGGTGACGATTCCCCGCCCGAGGCCCTCCACCGGCTGCGCATCACGGCCAAGAAGCTGCGCTATCTCCTCGAGTTCTTCCGCAGCCTCTACCCGGCCGAGCGCGTCGACCCGCGCATCGCGGAGCTCAAGAGTCTCCAGGATGTGCTCGGCGAGCTCAACGACCGGCAGATCCAGCGCGCCCACCTCGCCGTGTTCACCCGCAAGCTCGATAGCACCGCCGACGCCGCCACCCTCGCCGCCATGAGTGACCTCGGGTCCGACCTCGACCATCGCCAGCGGGAGCTCCGGCGCACCCTCCGCGATCGCTTCGACCCTCTGGCCAGCGCGGCCGCTCAGCACGAGTACCGTGCACTCGTCGGTGTTGACGATTGACCGCTTCTACTCCCCATACCCGTAGTAGAAGGGAGAGCTGACGACCTCGGGGTCGCGGACCCCGTAAACGCCGACCGGTTCGACGTGGATCTCCTCACCGGTCTCGGCATGGGTAAAGTTGGAGCCCATCTCGACAACGATCGTATCTCCGTCGACGGAGTAGCTGGGCATCTCGAAGCGCTCTATCTTCATTGTCTCGATCCGACGGCGTTCGAGACTGGTGACACCATCGCCTGGCCCACTTCGGTTCCGTAGCGCGGAAGGCGGTGCGGGCCAAATTGCCACAGACCCGCGCCACCGGCAGAGATCGATGGGCAAAAACGCTTCTCGACTGCCGGAATCAGGGCTCGTCGACTGCGGTTGCATGATCAACGATTACTTCCGCGAACGTGGTTTCGGTGAAGGGATGGGCTGCTGATGTTCTTGGGTCATTTCGGAGTCGGGTTCGGAGCCAAGGCGGCTGCTCCAAAGACGTCTCTCGGCACTCTCTTTCTCGCCGCCCAGTTCACCGATCTATTGTGGCCCACGATGCTGCTTGCCGGTCTCGAAACCGTGGAGATCGTGCCCGGCATCACGAGGGTCACGCCTCTCCGCTTCACCGACTATCCGATCACCCACAGCCTGATCGCCGTGCTGGGGTGGGCCGCGCTCTTCGCCGGCGTCTATTTTCTCTTGAAGCGATATCCGAAAGGGGCGTGGGTCTGTGGTCTGGCGGTGATCAGCCACTGGGTGCTGGATGCCTTGACGCACCGTCCGGATCTTCCACTGGTCCCGGGTGGCGCCGCCCGCATCGGTCTCGGGCTGTGGAACTCGCTGCCGGCGACCCTCGTCGTCGAGCTCGCGATCTTCGCCTTGGGCGTCGGACTCTATCTCCGCACGACCCGCGCCGCCGATCGAGTCGGATCGATCGCCCTCTGGGCACTGGTCGGGTTTCTGCTCGTGATTTATTTCGCCAATGTATTCGGCGCGCCTCCACCCTCAGTGACCGCTCTGGCCTGGGTCGGACAGGCGCAGTGGCTCCTCGTGATCTGGGCCTACTGGATCGACCGCCACCGAAGAGCGGACGAGAGGACCGACCCCCGACAACTCTCGCCAGCGCGTTAGACGCTCAGCTTTTCGAGTTTTTGATCTCCGGCCAGAATCTTTACAACCGCGCCATCAGCGCCGCATAGATCTCGATGCCCAGCCAGAGGTTCTTGATCCTGAGGTTCTCGTTGGGTGCGTGCTGGTTGTTGTCGTGGTTGGCGATCGGCACGACCACGATCGGTGGGGCGCCCAAGATCTCGGAAAAGATGTAGAGCGGAAGGCTGCCTCCCAGGCTCGGGGTGAGCACGATGGGTCCGTCGACGGCCTCGTCGACGATCCGAGCGATGGCCTTCGATATCGGAAGATCCATATCGGTCGCCAGGGCGGGATAACCCTTCTTCCACTCGAGCCACACAACCCTGGCGTGTTGTCGCCGCACCGCCTCGTCGGGCTCGCTGGAGACAACGTGGAAACCCTGGCCGCGGATGTGTGTTTCGACGGCGGAGCGCACCGCCTCGGGCGTGACGTCCGGCACAAGACGGAAGCTCACCACAGCCCTGGCCTGCGGTGAGATGGCGTTTTTGGCCTTGGCGCCGACCTGCCCGACCGAGAACCCCAGCATATTGATCGCCGGGCGGGTGATCCGTTCCGCGAGCGTTGTCGGTTGGCCCTCTGTCCAACCGAGGGCGAGGTCTTGTCTGAGTTGATCGTCGACCGGCGGTGCGTCCTCGATGGCCGCTGCGGCGGTCTTGCCCAGCGGACGAACCAGCTCGTCGATTCCACCGACCAGGAGATTGCCGTCCCCGTCGCGCATCGAGGTGATGAGACGAGCCAGCTGCATGCCGGGATCGGGCGCCCAGTTGCCATAGTGTCCCGAGTGCAGGCCTACGGCCGCACCATATGCGGTCATGTGCACCGATGTCACGCCGCGCACGCCGTACACGACCTGAGGCAGCCGCGTCTGATGCATCGGGCCGTCGCAGAACACCCAGAGATCGGCGGCAAAGAGGTCGATGTTGGAGCGCAGGATCTCGGCGATGTGGGGTGAGCCCCGTTCCTCCTCGCCGTCGAGTAGGAGCTTGATGTTGATGCTGGGTGCGATTCCGGCCGCATCGAGGGCGTCCAGTGCGGCCAGCAGCGCCACGATCGACACCTTGTCGTCCGATGTCGACCGGCCGTAGAGACGCCACTCGGGGTCGATGGGCGCCTGCAGATCGTCGAGCGGCACCTGCTGGGCGCCGGCCTCGAGCCGCCCCGTACGGACCACGACATCAAACGGATCGCTCGACCACAGCTCGGGCACGACCGGCTGCCCGTCGTAATGGGCGTAGAAGACCACCGTGAGATCAGCAATGTCGCTCAGGCGCTGTCCGAATACGACCGGCGGCCCGCCATCGGCTCTGAGGAGCCTGACGTCGAAACGGCGGGACTCGAGCAGCCCGGTCAGATGGCGGGCGTTCAGCTCCATGTCCTCGATGTTCGCCGCAGCGTTGGGTAGGGCCACCAGCGCGGCCAGCTCGCGCACGATCTCCACCTCGTTCTGCGACCTGTAGCGCCGCACCTGTTCACTGACCTCCTGTCCGTCGTGCTCTCCTGCGGAGACAACGATGGTGCAGAAAATCAAGAGCGGGACAAAGGCAACGATCCGTCGGCAGTTCATGGCGGCCCCCCACGAGGAGATACTCCGGGTACCTCTTCCGACGATGTTAGTTGATCGTGCGCGCGGTGGGTGATTTCGTGCTTTCAGCAACGTGGAGGGACATCAGAGTATGCCCTCATCGTCAATCTCCAAACCACCCCGAACGACCCGACGGAGTCTGATTGGAATTCCAACGGAATAGATTTCATTGTGATATCGTATTGGTATCAGGAGGTATCACATGATTACTGAAAAGACCTATCGTCCCCTGAACGGCTGGCTGCCATTACTCATAATCCTCGCGATGCTGGTCGGCGGCACGTGGATGTTCATTTTCGGCGTCATCGGCCTCAGCCAAGGAGGAAGTCGGGCCCTCATCTTCCTGTTCGTCGCCGGGATCGCGACTTTTCTTCTCGGAATTCTCAGCCTTTTCGGCTTTATAGCCATCGCGCCCAATCAGGCGCGGGTGCTTCTCCTCTTTGGCCAGTACAAGGGCTCCGCCCTGAAGTCCGGCTTCTTTTGGGTCAACCCTTTCTTCTCCAAGAAAAAGATCTCGCTGCGGATTCGAAACTTCGAGACAGGGTCCGTAGAGACCCCGGAACAAAAAGCCCCTGGAGGCACCGTGGTGCAGGCGGCCAGCCGCACATCGGGGCGTCCGTCCAAGGTCAACGACCGCGACGGCAATCCTATCGATATCTCGGCAGTGGTCGTGTGGCGGGTGGTGAACACCGCCGAGGCCTTGTTCGAGATCGACGACTACGAGCACTTCCTCGCCGTCCAGAGCGAAGCGGCGTTACGAATCATGGCGAGTCGACACCCCTACGACAGTGAGGACCACGAGATCTCGCTGCGCGGCAGCACCTCCGAAATCAGCGATCAGCTCAAGGACGACATCCAGGAGCGGCTCGATAAGGCCGGTGTCGAGGTCATCGAGGCACGGATCAGCCACCTCGCCTACTCGCCCGAGATCGCAGCCGCGATGCTGCAGCGGCAGCAGGCGCAGGCTGTGGTGGCGGCACGCACCAAGATCGTCGAGGGCGCGGTGGGGATGGTCGAGATGGCACTCGATCATCTGGCGCAAAAAAACATCATCGAGCTTGACGACGAGCGGCGTGCGGCCATGGTCTCCAATCTCCTGGTGGTGCTGTGCAGCGACCGCCACACCCAGCCTGTGGTGAACACCGGCAGCCTTTATACGTGACGAAACGCGAGGCCTTCCTGCTGCGTCTGGACCCCAAGGTCCTGGACGCCTTGAGGCGTTGGGCGGGAGACGATCTGCGCAGCGTCAACGCGCAGATCGAGTTCCTCTTACGCCGGACGCTCCGGGACAAGGGACGGCTTCCAA
>JAIVTZ010000025.1:0-12673 GCA_049188105.1 Deltaproteobacteria bacterium
GAGGCAGCATTGGTTTAGCTTGCCCGGGCGTAGTTCTCAACCACGTTCTGACGTTTGGAAGAAGGTCCGGCTTCGCTGCTCCGCAGCTTCGCCGTGACAGTTTTCGTTCAAACCCGGTTTGAACGAAAACTGGTGGGCCGCCCGGGACTCGAACCCGGGACCACCGGATTAAAAGTCCACTGGGAATTCAATGGTCACGGTACTTTTCAGCACCCCCCTAGCCCGATCCTAGCCCGGTTGAGAAGGGCAGAACTGAAGCTGTTGCACCAAAACAGTAACTGCACCAGGGACACCGTGAGCCCGATCTCTCGAATTCCGCAAGAACACAATTCAACAATGGTGAACGTGACACCTATCCTCGAGCCTGACTTTTGGGGATACGTCTGGTCCGGGCTAGTCGGATACGCGGGCGATCAGGTTGATGCTGCCAACACGCGAGATAACCGCAGCGCCCCGGCAGAGAAGCGTGGAGCCGTCCACGTTGAGGGGGAAACGCCTCCTGGCGTCGGACTCCAGACGCAGCGTATCGCTGATCGTGTGGTGCTCCATCCCCCACCTGTCCGGATCCTGCATGATCGAACCGTCCCTCGCGCGACGTGCCTGGCCGAGCAAACGTCCCGCGCCCAGGTCGCGCAAGGCGAAGAGGTGGAATCGGCCCGAACCGAGGGCGTCATCCGAGTAGGGCATGTCGGGTCCCATGTGGCCGTTGACGACAATCAGAGCCTGATAGCGGCCGGCGGCGACATTCTGCCCATCGGCGACGATCCGCCAGCTTCGCCGGCCGAAGGGGCCTTTGGCCAACTTCTCGATCAAGGCCAGCGTCATGCCGGTCGTGAAGGGACCCAGGTCGCCGAAGACCTGGCTGAGCACGCCCTTGTACCACTTCATGAAGCGATTCTCGGTGAAGTGCGGGATGCGGCCGAAGATCTCCGCGCCGCCGTAGCCGACGAAGTGCCGAGGTGGGGCATTGCCTGTTTCGTCAAGGGCTGCCAGGACGTCGCAAGGCATCACGTGGCCGGCGCGGATCGACTGGGCGAAGACCGCCACCGCCTCCTGGATGTCGTCCGGCATGCCCAGCACCTTTCCGAGAAGATCAGCCGAGCCCTTGCGGAGGAAACCGAGGCGGATGTCGCCCAAGGGAACGCCGGCGTCGCAGCAGCCCTCGAGCACCGCGTTGAAGGTGCCCGAACCACCGGCCGAGATGAGCAGGCGCCGGCCCTCGGCCGCCAGGCCGCAGGCCTGCGCCCGTGCCTCTGCGTGAGTCTCGGCCACGTGCAGCCGCAAGTCGTCGTAGCCGTGCTCCTTGAACAGGGGTTGGATGCGTTTCACCTTGCCCCAGTCGCTGATCGAACCAGAGACGGTAGTCGCGATCACATCGATGGCTGTGCTCATCCCTCTCTCCCTGCCGTCGAGATCCTCTTTCTGGAAGCGCTCTCGACCAGGCCTCGTGCCTCCCCCGTCACCGATTCCAGATCGCGTCCACCGTCCAGCACGAAGGCGGGCAGGCCCATGCGCTCTCGGGCGGCCTCGACGACCAACAGGTAGGCCTCTCGCAAGCGGCCCAGCTTGTCCTCGGTCTCGTGCACCTGCATCTTTTCACCCCGACTCCTGATCCGCTCCATCGAGACAGCCGGATCGACATTGAGGAATAGCACCATGTCCGGCAGATGGAGGCGGGTGAGTCTCAGGCGTTTCATCACTCTCAGTTCCGGAAACTCTCTGTACAGCGGGTCCTTCGCGATGCCGCGGCCGGCCAGAATCGCCATCGCGCGGGCGCAGAAATCCATGCTCAACAGGTCGGGCCGGTAGAGAACCGACCAGGCCGTCATGTTGAGGAGAGGCGAGCCGTCCATGAAGATCAGGTCAGGACCGTACCAGCGCCGGGCCTCGCCCAGCAGGGCGTCGCGCAGTAACAGCTCGGTCAGTTTCGGGATCTTATAGCGCGCCAGTGACTTCGCGTCCTTGGCTTGCGCGCTCATCCAGCGGCGCAGCTTCTCCTTCATCAGGGGCTGCACGGCTTGCGAGCCGCCGTCAACGAACAGCTCGAGCTGGTCGCCGATCAGGCAGGTGCTCTGATCCGCGGAGAGTCCGGCTGCAAGGTGCCGCGAGAGCGTGCTCTTGCCCGAGCCGTCGATTCCGAGCACGGCGACCACGAAAGCCTCGTGCCGTTCGGGTCTGCGCTTGTGCCGCGAGGCAGACTGGGAGCGTTCCAGGGTCAGGATGCTCTCCCGCAGCGCGTTCGTGATGTCCCCGCTACCGCCGGTCGGGCGCTGCGGCGGGCCGATGCTGACGTGCTGCCAGATGGGCAAGGGCAGGGACGCCTTGCGCGGCATGGCCCGCTCGGAGCCTCGCAGGAACACCGGCAGCAAGGGGACCTCGGGCCGATCCGCGATGAGCCTGCCGACCCCGCCGCGGAAGCGTCCGACCTGGCCCGCTTCGCCGCGCGTGCCTTCCGGAAAGATGATGATGCTCTCGCCCGCGTCGAGAATGGCCCCCATTTGCTTCAATGCGTCGCCGCCTGCGGATCCGCGGTCCACCCACACGGGACTAAACAGGAAATTCACCACCGCGAAGAGCCGCCGATGGCGGGCGAAGTAGTCGCGCGCGGCCACGGCGTGTGTCCCAAACAACAGACGGGCAGGCAGGGCAGCGCAGAGCACGAGCGTGTCGAGGTGGCTGTTGTGGTTGGCGGCAAGGACGAACGGTCCCTGCGCGGGCAGGTTCTCACGGCCGCGCACATTCAGCCCAAAGATCAGGTGCAGAAGCGGCCGCAACACCAGGATGTGCGGCACGAGGCGGAGCAGTCCACGCAGACTAAGGGCCATGACTCAGATTCAGCTCGTCCAGCTTCATGAACCAGCGCAGGTAGTGGAAGACTATCGGCGCCGTGAAGAGATAGGACTTCAAGGAATCGAGTACGCGTCCGCGACCGGGCTCGAGATCGGCGGCGCTGATCCCCAGATCGCGTTCGAGCACACCGACGGTGTAATCGCTCATGTACACGACCACCGGAATGAGGAATCCGAGGGCAACGGCATGCCCCGCCGGCACCAGGGTCCAGGTGCGCAGGCCGAGTGTCAGCGCCAGGGAGGCGGTGCACGAGAGCAGGAAGCCGGCAAACCGACCCATCCTTGCGGTAAGCGCGATCACTGCGTTGCAGGCTGCCACCACCAGAAGAAGAAGCAGCACCAACCAGGTAGAGAAGTGCGCCAAGTAGGCGAGATGCCCAAGGCAGTAGACGAAGAAGAAGAGGCCAAAGTCGATGGCCCCGATCGAGAGGAGACTACCGCGGCCACCGCTGTCGCCGAGGGCAACGAGAAAGGGGATGATGATGAAGGCGTAGACCGGGATGGAGACGATGAAGAAGCCGTACCAGTCGATCTGGACCAGGTAGATCATGAAAGGTATCGACAGGTAGGCGCCCAGGATGCCCCAGCGGTCCTCGAGGCGCATGTCGACGAGCGAGAAGTACTCGCGCAGAGCGCGGAAGGAAATCACGGCCATCAGCCAGACGGCGGCCGCGAAGGACAGGAAGTCGGCGACGACGCAGACGAGCAGGAAAGCCCAGAAATAACCAAGGTGCCCGGGCAGGGAGAAGCGGCCCCGGCTGAAACGCGCCAGAAGTAGGACGAGGCCCAGCAGAAGCAGCAGCAGGAGCGGCGCCAAATTCTCCCAGCCGATTGGCGACCAGTCAGTCTGCATCCTCAACCTCCCCTGGGACGAAGCGCCGAACCGCGCCCAGCATTCGAGGCCAGATCGTGGTTGCCAAAGATGTCGTGTGACCTCACCCCGAATCCTGTACCACCTGGAGGTTGAGAGCCGAGGCTCCCGTGGTCTCCTGCTGGTTGGCCGCACCGCTCCTGCCGACTCGGAGCCGGAGGGGACTCTTCGATTCTCGTGGGAGCATGGGCGGGCGATCGCTGAGACCATCGAAGGCTCAGCGGGAGACTGATAGGAAGCGGGGGAAGCTGAAACCAGTGGGCTGAGGGCCTCCCCAACGGTGCTGTTTGTTGAGTTCGAGTGCACCAGGAAGGCACCTTGGGGACAGGCGTGCCGATCATCTTGATTTCTCGGGGAAGTTCATGCGTCGCATGATGTCCTGGAAGCGGGGGTCGTCGCGGAGGGGATCAAAAAACGGCAGTGCTCCGGCAAAAGCCAAGTGAGTGTCATGCGCTTCGTAGGCCCTTTCGAGCCACTCAACGGTGCGGTCGGTGTCCCCCATCGAAAAGTAGGCGTAGGCGACGGTGCTCGGCGGTACGTACCTTTTTCTGCTCAGCTCCAGTATGCGCTCGAGGGTGGCGGCGGCGTCTGAGGCTCTGCCGGCATAGCTATACGCCCCTGTGAGAGTTGCGAGAAATATCGTGTCATTATCGGGGGAGGGGTGGATTTCTCCGGCCCTTTGGACCTCGGCCAAAGCCTCTTGGTGCTGCCCTGCGCCGCTGTAGTTCCAGGAGAGAACCCAGTGTGCGAAATAGTGGTTCGGATAGAGCTCAACGGTGCTTCGGAGGTGCTCAATTCCCTCGTCATAACGCCGGACGAAATAGTAGACCCATCCAAGAAACGCGTGGGACTGTTCGTTCAGCGGATCGACTTCGAGCACCCGCTTCATGGCCGAAATGGCCTCCTCAGGTCGGCCCACTACGGCCCAGAATTGCGCACAACTTCTGAGTGCAAATTCGTTATTCGCGTCCAGCTCCAGGGCTCGTCGAAATTCCGCTTCCGCACCCGACCAGTCCCACTGCCACCAAAATTTCACGCGGCCTAAGGCAGCGTGGGCGTCTGACAAATTATCGTCCAGCTCTACCGCCTTGAGCGCTGCGGCGTACGCCTGAGGCATGACCTCACTCGGCTGCCGATAAATATGAGCGAGCTCACGGAGCGCGATGCTCAGACCGACATACGGCGGAGCGAACCCGGGGTCCTTCTCGACCGCTTGTTCGAAGAACCCGATTGCCTTCATCGAGTTCTGTTCCCCACCCAACAGACGAAAATGCTCGCCTTTCAGGTAGGCGTCGTACGCCTCCTGGCTGACACTTTGGGTGTTCGTGAGCCTTTGCTCCTCTTCGGGCGTCAACGCGAGCCTAACCTCCTCGGCCACGGCCCTGGCCACCTCGCTTTGAAGGGCCAGAATGTCGGACAGGTGGCGATCGTAGCTTTCGGCCCACAAGTGGCTTTCGGTGCGACTATCGAAAACCTGAAGGGTGGCACGAACCGTATTCCCAGAGCGGCGCACAGAGCCCTCGAGCACAGCCTCGACGCCCAGCATTTTCCCGATCTCCCGAATCGGGATGTCGGAGTCCCGGAATCCCATGACCGACGTGCGGGCGATGACCTTGTCGAAGCCGGAAATCTGCGCGAAGGTGGCGATCAGCTCTTCATGGAGACCATCGACGAAGTATTGCTGCTCCGGATCGCCGGTGAGGTTCTCCAGCGGAAGAATGGCGATGGAATGGATTGGGGAATGCTCAGGTTGGCCGCCGAGGCGTTCCAGGAATCCGGGGCCGAAGACCATCCCAAGGGCCACGGCCAGGATGCCTGCGATGGCAAGCAACGGCATCGCCCAGGTTCGGGGCCGAGTGGTTTCGCTCGGCAGCGCGAAGGCGAGATCTGCGGCCGACTGGAAGCGGCGCTCAGCGTTCTTCTCGAGGCAATGTTGGACCGCCTTCGCGACATCGGGTGTCACCTGAACCCCATATTCGGCGAGCGGTGGTGGCTCCTCGCGGAGGATGGCGATCATGGTCTCGGCGGTGGTGTCCCGCTTGAACGCTCGTTCCCCGGTGAGCATCTCGTAGAGCACGCAGCCGAGGGCGAAGATGTCGGAGCGATGGTCGGCCGGCTCACCTCGCACCTGTTCGGGCGCCATGTAGCCCACCGTTCCCATCACAGTTCCCTGGTGGGTCAGCGGCGCCTCGATTGATCCCGTCTCTGCCTGGACGTCGACGACCTCGTGGGTGGCGGCGAGACCGAAGTCGAGGATCTTCACCCGGCCGTCAGAGCACACGAAGATGTTGGACGGCTTGATGTCGCGGTGGACCACTCCCTTGCCGTGGGCCGCACCGAGCCCGTTCGCCACCGCGGCGCCGATCTCCTGCACCCGCCGCCATGGCAGCGGGCCACGTTCTACATGCAGATGCTCCCGCAGGGTCTCGCCCTCAAGGAGCTCGGTCACCGCGTACGTGACATCGCCCTCGGTGTCGAAGTCGAAAATCTCGAGGATGTTGGGATGCGAGAGCGCGGCGACGGCCTTCGCCTCCCGTTCGAAACGCCGCAGGCGGTCAGGGTCCTGCGCCACCGATGCCGGCAGCACTTTTATCGCCACATCTCGGTCGAGCCGCTCATCCCGCGCCCGGTAGACCTCACCCATCCCGCCCTCGCCGATCTTTTCGACGATGCGGTAGTGCCCGAGGGTGCGACCGATGAGGTCACTCATTGTTGATGGTTCCTGTCGCGGCTATCTTATCGCAGTTAGGGGGCGTTGGGAGATGACCCTCCCCCCTAGAACCGATCCACACCTAGAGTGAGTATTCTAGGTGCTATGGGACTAACATAAGGGGTGGATCAATAACCGGGGGCGGGTCAATATAGAGCCTTCCAAGAACAACTCGCAACAGGTGAGCCAACATGACTGGTGAGACGATAGTATCGATGGTGTTTGGAGTCTGCGTGGGTGTTGCCGCCACGGTGACGATGGACGTGTTGGCGAGCGCTTCTCGGAGGGTCGGTCTGGCCGCGGGCGCGAAGGGGCAATGGGTCGGCCGATGGTATCTCGGCATCGCCCGGGGCCAGTTCGTTCACTCGAACATCGCTGCCGCTCCGGAACAAGCTGGTGAGAAATGGGCCGCACTGGTCGGGCACTACGCGATCGGAATCGCACTTGCAGTACTCTATGTCGTCGGTGCCGGCTGGCTGGGCGTCTCACCGGGTGTGTTTCTCGTCGCGCTCGGTTACGGGTTCGCCACTTGCGTCTTTCCCTGGTTCCTGGTGTTCCCGGCATTGGGGTTCGGATTGTTCGGTCTAAGGGGACCGCCGGAGTTGAGACTGTTCACATCGAGCTTGATGAACCACCTCTTCTACGGCTTCGGGCTGTGGTGGATCGCGAAGGTGCTCCCGCTCGGTTAGGACGGGAACGGATCACTCGCACTTGGCCACCGACTTTTCACAGTGCCCGAAGCACCCAGAGTACTCGCTCTAGATGCGGGTCGGTTCTCGGGTGGCAGGTCAAGTTGGTGGGCCGCCCGGGACTCGAACCCGGGACCACCGGATTAAAAGTCCGATGCTCTACCAACTGAGCTAACGGCCCACTCGGGAAGAACAAAATAGTCCCAACCGCCGTGAAAGACAAGAGTCTGGACGCCGGTTACCCGGCGATGATCGACCGCAGGTGTTGTGCGAGCTCTGAATCGCCCCGAGTCATGGTCTCTTCGCGGCGCGGGCCGGTGGAGACGATCACCGCCGGCACGCCGAGCTTCTCCTCGAGAAAGTCCAGATAGCGTTTCGCTTCCGGCGGCAGGTCGTCCTCGTGAACCACGCCCTCGGTCGGCGTTGTCCAGCCCGGCAGCTCTTCGTGCAGGGGCTCGACGGTCTCGGCGACCTCGGCGTCGGCGGGGAAGGTGTCGATGGTGCTGCCGTCCGGCAAGCGGTAGCCGGTCACGACCTTGATGGTCTCGAAGCCGTCGAGGATGTCGAGCTTGGTCACCGCGACCGCGTCGATGCCGGCGACCTCGACCGCGTAGCGCGCGGCGACGGCGTCGAACCAGCCGCAGCGCCGTGGGCGGCCGGTGGTGGTGCCGAACTCGGCGCCGCGCTCGCGCATGCGTTCGCCGGTCGCATCTTCGAGCTCGGACGGGAAGGGACCGCTACCGACCCGGGTCGCGTAGGCCTTCATCACCGCGACCACCGGACCGAGCAATTTGGGTCCGATCCCGCACGACGCCGCCGCATAACCGGGCAGACATGAGGACGAGGTCACGAACGGGTATGTGCCCCAGGCGAGGTCGAGCATCACGCCCTGGGCGCCCTCGAAGAGGACCGCCTCACCCGCCGCGCGATGGCTGCGCAGCGCCGGTCCGACCTCGCCGAGGAGGGGCGCCAGCCGAACTGCCGCATCTTCGATCTCGGTCATCGCCTGGTCGAGATCGACGGTAGGCGCGTCGAAGAGCTTCCTGAGCTCGCGATTGTGTTGCTTCATCAGGGCCAGGGCCCGCTCACGCAGCCGGACCGGTTCGGCGAGGACGTGGGCGCGAAGTGCGCGGCGTTGGGCGCGATCCTGATAGGCCGGCCCGATGCCGCGGCCGGTTGTGCCGATCTTGCCCGCGCCGAGCGTCCCCTCGCGGGCGCCGTCGAGCGCCCTGTGGGTCGGCAGGATGAGGGTGGCCCGCGGCGACAGCACGATGCGCCCGTCGATGGCGACCCCCTCCTCCTCGAGCTTGTCCATCTCGCCCACGAGCCCGGTCGGGTCCACCACCATGCCCGAGGCGAGGTAGCACTTGACGTCGTCGTGGATGATGCCCGACGGCACCAGGTGGAGCGCGAAGTGGCGGTCGGCGTACCGCACGGTGTGGCCGGCGTTGTTACCGCCGTTATAGCGGACGACAGCGGCAAATCCGGCCGACAGCAGATCGACCACCTTGCCCTTGCCCTCGTCGCCCCATTGGCCACCGATGATCATCAACGATCCTGTGCTCATCAAGCCTCCAGCCGCACATCATAACGCGCACGGCCCCACACTCCAAATCGAGACGTGCGGGAGGACGCCGGGTTACAATGACCGGTCATGACACGCTACGACCCGACCCAGGAGAGCGGCTTCTTCCGGCGCCTCGGCGACCTCACCCGGCAGAAGGAGGGCCGGCGCGGAATCGGCCGCTGGATCCGCACCCGGCTGCTGGTCGGATTCATGGTGGCCTTCCCGCTGGTGGTCACCATCTTTTTCGCGCGCTTCTTCTTCGGGCTCCTCGACCGCTGGTTCCGGCCGATCTCGGAGCGGCTGGTGGGCGAGCAGCTGATCGGGGTGGGTCTGGTCCTTTCGCTGCTCACTCTCCTCTTGCTCGGCGTGGTGGCGACCAACGTTCTCGGCGGACGTCTGCTCAACTTTTTCGAGCGCCTCATATCGAGGCTACCGTTGCTGAGCCCGATCTACCAGGGAGCGCGGCAGATCACCGAGGCGATCCAGATCCACGAAGTCTCAGAATTCCAGAGGGTCGTGCTGCTGCCGTTTCCCAATCAGAACGTGCGTTCACTGGGGTTCGTCACCCGCGACTTCCCCACGCCGACCGCGTTTGGTGAGGAGCCCTCGGCGCTGGTCTTCGTTCCTACCACCCCCAACCCCACCTCCGGCTACCTGGTGGTCGCCAAGCAGGATGACCTGACGGTGCTCGACATCACGGTCGAGGAGGGTGTCAAGCTTGTGATCTCCGGTGGGCTGCTGACTCCCACCCACCTGCTCAGGAGCCCCGAGCCGCCGGTCTGATAGACTGCCTCACTATCGCCGATGCAATGAGAGGAGTAGTTGGATGATACGAGTGAACGTGCCAGGAATCAGGAGGATCATCACGATCGCGGCGATGGTCTGTCTGCCATTGACCATGATTTCATTTTCAGAGGGCGCCGGAGGCGCGACCGGGCCGGGGGCATTCTTGGGTTCGGATCTTCTGACCGAGAAGGCTGTGACGGCCGCCGCGTTCTACGGCGAGCTCTTCGGCTGGGACGTGGAGAAAGTCAGAGAAGACAGCTATGCGATCCACCATCAGGGTCGGCTGATTGCCAGCGTCAGCAAGATCGACAGCGCCGACCCTGAGGTCAACGAGTCGTTCTGGTTGGTCGGGATCGCCGTCGCCGACCTGGACAAGGCGGTGAATGCGGCGAGCCGGTTGGGGGCCGAGGTTCGCGAGCCGGTGACAACCGTCGAGGGCTATGGTCGCTTCGCGGTCATTGCCGATCCACAGGGGGCGCCGGTCATGCTCATCGAGCCAGGCTCGAAACCCATCGGCGGCACGACCGGGCCCGGCTCCTGGGTGTGGGCCGAGCTGTGGACCGACGACATCGATGCGGCGGCGAATTTCTACGCCAAGGTGATCGGCTACGGGCAATCCGAGGTCGAGCGGCGTGACGAGAAGTACCGCGTCTTCAAATTCGGGGAGGAGCTCCGCGCCGGGCTGGTGAAGATCCCGGCCGAGCTCGAGAATGTCGAGCCCGGATGGGCGGCCTACGTCGGCGTTGAGAACCTCGCCAAGACCTTGACCCGGGTCCGTGAGCTCGGTGGCCGGGTGATCTTCGCGTCAGAGGACAACCCCGTGCGCGGCGCGGTGGCCTTGATCGCCGACCCCACCGGGGCGGTTCTTTTCGTCCACCAGATCGGCAGCGCCAAGGAGGTGAGCGAATGAAAAAGAAATTGAATGCCAGAGTGATCCTCGGGGTTCTGCTGGTGATGGTTCTCGTCTTCACCTGGACCGCCTGCAGCTCGGACGGCTACACCGGCACATCCACGGTCTACGTCGGCCACGGTTACGGAGGGTACGGCCCCGGGTGGGGCGCCGGCTGGGGCGGATACGGCGGATACGGCGGATACTACGGAGGCTACGGCCCACGCTGGTAAAGGGGGCTTGGGGCTTGGGGCTTGGGGCTCGAGATCGCTTGAATACTCTGCCTGGCCGCAAGCCCCAGGCCCTAAGCTGCAAGCCTCAGGCCCCAAACCGCAAGCCTCACGCCCTCACGGCGTGAGCACGACTTTCCCGAAATTCCTGCGCTCCTGGATGTACCTGTGGCCGGCGGCCGCGTCGGCGAATTTGAAGGTCTGGTCGACAACCGGTTTGAAGACCCCCGCGGCAAAGAGATCGACGATCTCGCCCAGCATGGCGGCCATCTCGTCACCCCGGTCCCACAGGTGGCCGAGGTTGACCCCGAAGACTCCCCGATTCTGACTCATCAGATTGAGCGGCTTGAACGAGGGCATCCGCAGAAACCCTCCGAGGGCCGCAGGAATGCTCCGCTTGGTGCCGGGCGCCAGGCTCGAGGCGCCAAAGACGAAGAGCCGGCCGAGGGACGCGAGACAACGGTAGCTCTTGGCGAAGGAGGCGCCGCCGACGGCGTCCAACGCGATGTCGACGCCGCGGCCGCTGGTGAGAATCCCCACCTCCCCCTCGAAATCCTGGGTACGATAATCGATGCACGCCGACACGCCCATCTCTCGCAGCCGTTCGTGCTTTCCGGCCGACGCGGTGCCGATGACCTCGGCCCCGAAGTGGCGGCAGATCTGGACCGCGGCGAGGCCGACCCCGCCCGCACAGGCGTGGACCAGCACACGCTCGCCGGCACGCACGTTGCCCAAACGCACCAACATCAACCACGCGGTGAGGTAGTTGACCGGGATCGAGGCTGCGTCCTCGAAGCCGAGGTCGGCCGGAATCGCTCGCACCGCCGCCTGCGGGACGCACACGACGTCCGAGTAACCCCCGAATCGGGTCATGCAGACGACACGGTCGCCGTCGTGGCAGCCTTCGACCCCCTCGCCCACTCCATCCACCACCCCCGCCACCTCGTAACCCACGACCGCGGGCAATCGCGGCGAGTCGGGGTAGAGACCCATGCGGGCGAGAATATCGGCAAAGTTGATGCCCGACGCCTCGACCCGAATCCGCACCTCGCCGGCACGCGGCTCCGGATCCGGCGCCTCTCTCAGCTCGAGCACCTCCGGCTCACCGATCTTTGGAATCCATACTTGCTTCATCTTTCCCTCTTTTCCGATTTTGGGTCCAACGTCGATTGCGGTAACAGAATTATCACATCAGGACTTCCCACTACCGCAATCGACGTTGGACCCAAAATCGGAAGCGCCGCCCAAAGGCGGCGCAAAAAGAGGCCGGAAAGGAGGAAGGAGGTTCCTTTCCGGCCGAAGGAGGGGAAGTACCGGTAACGGCCGTCAGTTGGCCGTATCCGATGCTGGAAAGAACTCAGATACGTCGATGTTGGTGTCACGCAGTCTCTCGGGAGGCGCGCTCACGTAGTTGTAGCGCGTGCCATAGCTCAGGAGTGCTCTCTCGAGCATGCGTCGACCGCGGTACAGGCGCGACATGACCGTGCCCACCGGGACGGCGAGAATCTCAGCAATCTCCTTGTAGGCGAAGCCTTCGAGATCTGCGAGCAAAACCACCATCTTATAATCGTGCGGAAGGCCGAGGAGCGCCTCTCGCACCTCGTGATCCATCTCCACCGCTATCAGCCAGGTCTCCGGATCCGCCAGCGAAGCGTGAGCCCGCTCGACCAGCGTCTCCTCGAGACCTTCCTGGATCTCGTCGAAGTCGACCTTCGGCGGCTGCAGCTTCTTTTTTCGGTAGGAGTTGATGAAGGTGTTCTTCATGATCTTGAAGAGCCACGCCTTGAAGTTGGTTCCCTCGGTGAAACGCGCGTAGTACTTGTAGGCCTTGAGGTAGGTTTCTTGGATGAGATCCTCGGCGTCCTCCACCGACCGCGTCATCCGCAGCGCGCTCTTGTAGAGCTGCTCTCGGTAGGGCAATCGTCCGGTGGTGAAGTCCCACATTCTCGGTTCGGCCGTCTGTGTCGAGGTCTGAATCAAGGTGTCCTCCAATTCGGGGATGCTACAGGAATGAAACATCTCTGTCAAGTCCCTCCCTGTATAGGGTCTAAAGCTCGCAGATGTTACATTTCTGAAATATCC
>JAIVTZ010000026.1:0-12626 GCA_049188105.1 Deltaproteobacteria bacterium
TTGGTGGTTGTCATCGGGTTGTCGGCCCAGTTTGCGGCAGGACAGGATGAGGCGGCGACGCCGACCCCGATCGGAGGGCTCGGGTTCGTCGACGAGGTCGATGTCCGGGTTGTCAACGTCGACGTCTTCGTTCGTGATGCTGCGGGACAGCCGGTCACAGACCTCGGCCGCGAAGACTTCCGTCTCCTCCAGGACGGCAGGGAGGTGTCGATCTCCAACTTCGCGGTGCTGTCCAAGGAGGTCTTTCGGAGCGTTTTTTCGCCGGCTCAGGGCGAAGGGGCGCCGCTGACGGCTGCGGGCGTGGAGAAGCCGATCGAAATTCGTCCCATCTTCGTGGTTCTCTACATCGACAACGAGAACCTGCGCCCGATGGACCGCAATCGCGTGCTGCGGAGGGTGCGGTCCTTCGTGACCGAGAATCTCGAGGATCCGGTTCAGATGATGGTGGTCTCGTATCAGCGTTCGCTCGACGTGGCACAGCCGTTCACCGACGACCCGCGGGCGGTCAACGATGGGCTGCGCGGCATGACCAGGATGAGCGGCGGGATGATCGAGCGCGACAACTCGCGCCGCGCGATCATTGCGGACCTGCAGGAGGCGAAGGAGGGTACCGGAGCGACGGGGCGCGACCAGGGCCCAGCCGCCATGCGGCAGCGGATCTACCAGTACGCCGAAGAGGAGGCGAACAACCTCAGCTTCACCCTCGGCGCCATGCGCCAGGTGGTCGCCATGCTTTCAGGGATCGAGGGGCGCAAGTCCATCATCCACATCTCGAGCGGGCTGCCCATGACCCCCGGCCTCGGCCTGATGCAGGAGTATGCGGCGGTCTTCGATGACAACTCGGTGATGGCCAATCGCAGCATCCTCGATCGGACCCGCGCCTTCCACGAGCTGGCGGCAGCGGCCAACGCTCAGGAGGTGAGCCTGTACACCATTGACGCCGAGGGCCTCAACCCCCTCGACGGCGGAGATGCCGAGTCGGCCTACGGCCGCGATCCGGTGGCCGCCTCCTCGGCTGCGAAGAACTTCAAGGATTCGCTGCGCTACCTGGCCGACGCCACCGGCGGCCTCTCGATCAT
The DNA here is from genome assembly GCA_049188105.1 of Deltaproteobacteria bacterium. Classification (GTDB taxonomy): domain Bacteria; phylum Acidobacteriota; class Thermoanaerobaculia; order Thermoanaerobaculales; family Sulfomarinibacteraceae; genus Sulfomarinibacter. The sequence goes on from JAIVTZ010000026.1 coordinate 1,080, forward strand.
CAACACCAACGATGTGTCGGCGGGGCTCGAAAGAATCGCCGCCGACCTCTTCGACTACTACTCCCTTGGTTACATCTTGAAGAGTGCGGACCGCGATCGTGTTCACCGGCTCTCGGTCGAGGTGCCGGGCCACCGCAAGTACGATCTCCGCTACCGCCGCCGATTCGTCGAAAAATCCCGTGAGACCAGGGTCCAGGACCGCGTATTCAGTTCCCTGATGGTGGATGTCGATGACAACCCCATGGGGCTCGAGCTCGCCTCCGGCAGGCCCATCCCGGCCGCCGGCACTCGCTGGGGGGTCCCTCTCCACCTGTCCTTTCCGCTCGAAAAGGTGGCCCTGCTCGAAATAGGCGCGGACTACGTCGGGCGGGTGGTGCTCTTCATCGGCGCGCAGGATCTTCAGGGCCGCTCATCCGAGATCCAGCGCCAGGAGCACGAGGTGCGGATCCCGGCGGCCGACTACGAAAAGGCCCTCCAGCAGCGCTTTGGAATCGATTTCAGACTGCTGCTGGAAGAGGGCCAACAGCGGGTGTCGATCGGTCTCATGGATCAGATCACCAGACGCGCGTCATATGAGCGCATCGTCATCACGATCCCGTAGCCTTGCGGCAATTCTTAGTTCTCAGTTCTTAGTTCTCAATTACGATCCATCGGATTCGTTCTCTCGGGGGACGGGCGGAAATTGAGAATTGAGAATTCAAAATTGAGAATTGAGCGGCTACTCGTGGCCCGCCATCATCCGCCAGGCGACGAGACGCTCGTTCATCGCGCGCAGGCGGCGGCACAGGAGACGGCACAGCAGGTTGAGAAACTGGACCGCGGCGTCGGGATCCATCAACAGCACCTCCTCCAGCAGCGATCTGCTGATCGAGAAAACGGTGCAGCCGGAGGTGTGGGCTCGGGCGTCGGCCGAGCGTGGTTGCTCATCGATCAGCGCCATCTCGCCGAAGACCTCGCCGCGCACGAGGATGGAGAGGCATTCCTCACCCATCCCCGGGACCATTCGCGAGATGCGGACGCCGCCGTCGACCACGGTGTAGAGGCAATCGCCCGGGTCGCCTTCGGCGAAGATCAATGTGTCGGGGGGGTAGATATTCTCACGCGAGTACTTGGCGAGGAGCCGAATTTCCTGGGACGAGAGTCCCTGCTCACGGAGGATGTCGAGCTTGGTCTCCTCGGTGAGATGCACCCGCGTGCCACCGCCATCGGATTCGCGCTCCACCTGCCACGGCTGCGACGGCACACCGAAAAGCTCGCCCATCTGATTGTTGGCCGCGCGGACCTTGGTGGCCAGGGTCTGCCAGAAACCCCACAGCAAGCTGACGGCAAACTCGCGGTTCGACTCAACGATCGCGTCGAGCTTGTCGGCGGGGAGGGTGTAGAGAAAGCCGTCGCCGAAACCGATCGCGGTGGCCGAACGGGGGAGTGCATCGATGTACGAGACCTCTCCGAACAGGGATCCCGCGTCCAGGCTGGTCAGTACCTGGGTTCCGACCGGGGTGGCGTGGGCGATGCGCACAGCGCCCTCGCGCACGATCTTGAGATCCCGGCTGGCCTCTCCCTCGGTGAAGATCACCTCGTCGGTCGCAAAGGAGGACGGCACCACGAGCCTGGCTACGGGGATGATGAGCTCGTCCGTGAAATGCCGAAACAAGCTCATCGTCCGCAGCTCGGTGGCTCGCTGCAGCAGGTCATCGCTGATGCCGGCGCGTTGCCCCGCCCCTCCTCGGCGCGCGGGGAGATCAACGGAGGAGAATATCCTGGCGTGGCTGAGGGCGACGTGATCGCAGGCCCTCTGCAGGACCGAAATACGCGAGGCGATCAGCGCCTCCATCGCAGACGGTTCCTTTCGGCACAACTGGACCAGGGTCTCGACCCGCCGTCGCTCCTGGTGCTGCTCGTGTTCGGAGCGCCATGAGGCGAGGAGCATGGCGTCGACTGCGACTTCGAGAGCCCTTTCGAAGTCCTCGTTTTCGAGAGCCGAACGCGAGGTTTCCACCGCCAACCGGAAGTCCAGGGGGTTGAGCCGGCGGGCCTGGAAGAACTCGGCCAAAGCGGTTTCGGCGTCGCCGTGCCGCATGTGGAGATAGCCGGCGGCGGCGTACGCCAGGTAGTTGAACGGGGTCCGCAGCTTGGCGAGATCGATCATGTCCACCGCGCGCCCGAACTCGCCACGGGTCTCGAAGATGTGGGCCATTCCCAGTGCGTGGGAGGCTTCGAGGTTGCGCCGCTTGAACTCGCGGTCGAAGTCTTCGACGCCCTCCTCGTTGCGCAGACGCTCGGCCTCCTCACGCAGCGCCACCGCGCCCTGCGGGGACAGGGCGGCCGCGATCTCCAGAAGATCGGCGGCCTCCGACGGCCGGCGAAAGGACCGCAGACGACGCGCGACCTCGACCAATCGGTCGATCACGGACGGGTGAGGCAGGACAGACTCGTTCATATTGGTTTTTCCGAACCTCGATTGTAGTAAATCCCCGGGGGGTGGGTCAAACCGTCTCGGGGAACCGGGCACGCGATCGAGCGCCGAAGGCGCGACAGACCCAGCAGAAAGAAACCCAAGGCTTCACGTTGAGAGAGTTTCGTAGGGTCTGGCGGGTAACGAAACCGGCCGGGTATGCGTAGAATGATCATTCGATGAAGACTCTGCATATGGTTTTGTGCGTCGTGGTGTCGGCCGCGTTTGCCGTCTCAGTCGGGGCTGTCGAGCATCTGACCCTTGCGGACGCAACCCCCGGACGGACCGGGGTGTGCATCACCGAGATGGACGGCGGCGAGCGGGTGGAGATCCCGCTCACTGTGCTGGGGACGATCGGCGCCGGGACCCCCGGCGGCGAGATCGTGCTCGTTCGCCTCGACGACCCGCGCTTCGAGCACACGGGCATCATCGCCGGCATGAGCGGTTCGCCGGTCTACCTCGACGGCCGGCTGCTGGGCGCGCTCGCCTTCGGTTGGCCGTTCGCCAAGGAGCCGATCGGAGGCGTGACCCCGTTTGAACGCATGCTGGAGGTCGAGCCGTCCCCGTCAACCGCAGCCGCTGACAGGCGCCCGGCCTTCGGTGAGATCGTGGCCGCGGTCCGCGCTGGCGAACTCGGCAAGATGGTGGTCGACTGGCTCCAGCCGGAGGGCGCGGCTCGCTTGCAACCGCTGCCGCTGGCGGTGGGCGGATCATGGATCCCGTCGGGAGGTGGCTGGCTGGCCGAAAGCTGGCGCCGGATGGGTTGGGTCGGCACCCCCGGAGGCGCTGCGGACGATCGAAGGAGCGCGGGGGAGATCACCCCTGGCGATATGGTGGCTACGGTGTTGGTAAACGGCGACGTGACGATTGCAGCCGCCGGTACCGTGACCGAGATTCGCGGCGATACGCTGTGGGCCTTCGGGCACCCGTCGCTCGGCGCCGGCGCCATCATCATGCCGTTGGCGAGGGCGAACGTGGTGGCGGTGATGCCGAGTGTGATGAGCTCTTTCAAGTTCTTCACCGTCGGTGAGGTGATCGGGGCGCTGGTCGCCGACCGTGCGCCGGGGATCGTAGGCCGCCTCGGTCAGAAAGCGCCGATGGTTCCTGTCCGGGTGGTGGTCGACGACCGCGCCTACTCGTTTCGCGCCGTTCGTCACCCGACACTGCTGCCGCTGTTGGCCGGGTACTTGTCTCATGCCAGCCAGGTGGCCTTCGGGCGGACCTTCGGCAATCAGACCGTGACCACCACCGTCGAGGTGCGGTATCCGGACCAGGATCCGGCAAGGGTGTCGGCGGTCTTTGCCGGCATCCAGGCTCCCGCCGAAGCCGCGGCCTTTGCCACCGCCGTGGTGGGCTATTTCGAGGGATCGAGCTTTCCCGCACCCGACATCGGATCGATGGACATCAGCCTCGAAACCAGCGAGGAAATCAGGTCCGCCAACATCGTCGAGATCGTTCCCCGCACCCGGGTCGTGCGGCCCGGTGAGGAGCTCGAGGTGCGATTCCGGATGCGACGCCATCGCGGGGGCGAGGAGATCCGTACGGTGACCCTCCGTATCCCCGAGGGAGTGCCGGATGGGCGCCTCGACCTGGTCGGGGCGGACGGCGCGGCGTGGACCGCGTACAACCTGCAGATGCGTCCATTCGAACCGTCGAGCTTTGCCGACGAGGTGCGATTGGTGAACAGCCTCGTGCCCGGTAACACGCTGGTGGTGGCGCTCGAGCGGCGGGACCTGGGCATGGTCGTTTCCGGAGGGTCGTTGTCGGCGCCGCCGAGCCTCGTACTGCAGCTTCGGTCGGCGCTCGGCCCCAATCTGGAGACGACCGCCTACAGCGTCTTCGCCAAGGCGGAGGTCGAAGTGCCGTACCGGGTGACTGGAGCGCAGCGAATCCCGATCACCGTCCGCAGCAGAGAATAGAACTGGGAGAATAGATGAGTGGTTTCCGATTTCTTGCGGTGGTCTTCGCCGTGCTGTTGTCCTCGCAGGCCGCATTCGCGACCTCGACCGTCTGGTGGATTGTCGACACCGCAGAGGAGTTGCTCGAGGGCCGCGGCTCGAACGTCGAGGTGATGTCTGACGGTCGGTTGCGGCCGATCGCAGGTTGGACGGCTGGAGCGATTTTCGATGAACCGGTGGTGATGGCCGCAGCCGTGGCGGCGGACGGGTCGTTGATCGTCGGCACCGGCCACCCGGCGCGGCTGTATCGGGTGCGCGGCGACTCGGCCGAACTGATGGTCGAGGTCCCTGCCGAGCAAATCACGGCTCTCGTTATCGCCGCCGATGGGGCGGTTCTGATCGCGACAGTGGCGCCGGGAGTCCTCTATCGGTGGAATGACGGTGGGTTGAGCGAGGTCGGTCGTGTGGGGGAGGGCGGCCTCTGGGATCTGGCTTTCTTCGATGGCGTGGTGGTGGCCGCGGGCGGGCCGCCGGCGTCGGTTTTCAGGCTCGAGGATCGTGGGCTCGTCCGCTGGGTCGAGCTTCCGGACATCCATGCCGCCTGCCTCGAGGCTGTCGATGGCCGGCTTCTCGTGGGAACCGCCGACAAGGGCCTGATCCTCAGCATCGACCGAGAAGGTACGGTCGGTATTCTGGCCGACAGCTCGTTTACGGAGATCTCGGACCTCACGGTTGGGGATGGCTCGGTGTGGGCGACAGCCCTGGTCGGCGAGCCCACGACCACGCCCCGAAAAACAAAGAGCAACGGAGATGACGCGGAGAAGGCGGAGGTCGAGGCCGAGGTCACCGTTACTACCGAGCTCAAGCTGCCCAAGGTCAACGGCAAGACGGCGACCTCGGAGGTGATCCGCCTGACCCCGGATGGGGGCCTCCTCAGCATCCACCGGTTTCTCAAAGAGGTTGCGTCGGCCATCGCCTGGGATGGGCAGGGGGTGCTGGTCGGCACCGGCTACGAGGGCGAGGTGTGGCGGTTTGTCGAGAGCGGCGGCGCCCGTCTCGCAACCGTGGATGCGGTTCAGGTGGTCGGCGTGGTCGATGGTGGTGCCGCCCTCCTGACCCAGGGGCCGGCGGGGGTCTTTTGGCGCGGTGGCGATGATGATCGCACCGGGCGGTTCCGCTCGCCGGCGAAGCAGTTCACGCAGCCGGTGCACTTCGGCGAGTACCGGGTGGAGCCATCGTCGGATGATCTGCGCATTCGCTTCCGATCGGGGGTTTCGGCAGCTCCTGACGGCACCTGGCTCGAATGGAGCCCGTGGTTGCCGGCCGCACGCGGGCGGGTACCGCTGCCGCCGGCACGGTCGCTGCAATGGGAGCTGGAGATCCCCGCGAATTCTGGGGGGTCGCCGGTCGACCGCATCGAGGTTGCGGTGGTGGAGGTGAACCTCCCACCACGGATCAAGGAGCTCGAGGTCAAGGAGCCGGGCGTCGTCTACCTGGCGGCGCCGCCGGCCTCCGGTCCCGTGATCGAGGCGGTCCACCCCGACGTCAACGGGATCTTCACGGTCATCGACGAGAATGTGCCGAAGAACAACTCGAGCACAAAGGGCAAGAAGTACTACCGTGCGGGTTTCCGGACGGTGAGCTGGAATGCCTCGGATCCGAACAAGGACCCACTACGGTTCACGCTCGAGGTGGAGAACCGTGAGGGCGTTCGCTTCGAGGTGCGGGAGCGAATCAAGGGCGTCCAACTCGGGGTGGACACCAGCGCCGTTCCCGACGGCGCGTACCGCTTTCGGCTCACCGCGTCCGATGCCCCTCAGAACCCGGCGGACCCCCTCGAAACTCATCGAGTCAGCCGCTGGTTCCACATCGACAACACGCCGCCGGTCATCAGCATCGTGCGCTCCGGAGAGACCTGGGTTGCGACCGTCACCGACGCACTGAGCCCGATAGTCCGCGCCGAGTGGTCTCGGGACGGCGACGGCTGGGAGGCCCTGGCCCCCACCGACGGCCTCCTCGACGGCCGCGACGAGACCTTCGAGTTCCCGGCCGCGGAGGGCCGCCACATGGTCGTGGTGAGAGTCGTCGACCGGCAGCACAATCGCGCCACAGCAGGCGCGACGGAGGAATAGTACAGAGTTGAGAGATTTCCCGGCCCGGATGTACGGCACAGGGTACAGGGCACAGGGTGCACACTGTGAGTGCGATGCAACCTGAACCCTGAACCCTGAACCCTGTGCCCGGGCGGGTGGGTGTTGCGGCCGCTATTCTGACGCTTTGACGTCCGATCGGCTACAATTCCCGCATGACCGAACCGCACGCACCTGTGGCCGTCTACCCGGGTTCCTTCGACCCCTTCCACGAGGGCCATGTGGCGATCGTAGAGCGGGCGACCAGGATCTTCCCCAACGTGGTTGTGGGAATCCTCCAGAATGCCGGCAAGGACGCGCTGTTCAGCCCCGCCGAGCGAACCGAAATGGTCTGCGAGATCTACCAGGACAACCCGGCAGTGGAGGTGCACGCGTTCTCGGGGTTGTTGGTGAACTTCCTTCAGGAGATCGACGCCACCATCATCATCCGCGGTATGAGAGCGGTGTCCGATTTCGAGTACGAGTTTCAGATGGCGTTGATGAACCGGCGCCTCTACCCCCGGGTGGAGACGGTGTTCCTGACCCCGAAGGAGGAGTACCTCTACCTCTCCTCGCGGCTCGTGCGCGAGGTCGTGGCTCTTGGCGGTGATGTTGTCGGGCTGGTGCCGGATCCGGTGCGGGAACGGCTCGAGGAGCGGTACCGCAAGGTGACCCACCCTCCAACCCGGTGATGCGGCTGGTAATTCTCGGGCCGGGGCACCCGTTTCGTGGCGGTGTCGCGCGCACCACCACCGAGCTGGTCCGCAGCCTGCAGGCTCGCGGGCACGAGGTTCACTTTCTGACCCCTCGGCGCCAGTATCCGAGGTGGCTCTTCCCGGGAAGGAGCGATCTCGACCGCGACGCCTGTGCGCGGCTCGATTGCGCGGCGGCGGTGCTGGATCCGTTGAATCCGCTGTCGTGGGTCGAGAGCAGGCGCAAGGCGCTGGCCCTCGACGGCGACGCATGGATCATCCCCTACTGGACCTGGGCCTGGGCCGGTCTGTGGCGGTTTCTGCTGCACGGCACGCGCCCGCCGGCGGTGGCGGTGGTCCACAACCCCGCCGACCACGATGCCGGATCCCGCCAGCGTCTGGCCGCCCGCCACGTCCTCGGTCGCTGCCAGGCCCTCTTCACCCACGCGCGGGTGCTCGAGGAAGACCTTGCCGCCGCCTACCCTGGGATGCCGACCGCATCCTACCCGCTGCCGCCTCCGAATCTAGCCCCGTTGCCGTCGGCCGACGAGGCCCGGACGGCGCTGGGGGTACCCGCAGATCGTCGAGTGGCGCTGTTCCTCGGTCTCATCCGGCCCTACAAGGGGGTCGACCTGCTCCTCGATTCGATCGCACGGCTCCCCGCAGATAGCGACTGGTTCCTGGTGGTTGCCGGCGAGCCCTGGGGGAATCTTGGAGACCGCCTCTCGCAACAGGTGCGGCGGTTGGGAATCTCCGACCGCGTACGTCTCGAGCTCGGTTGGGTGCCGGAGCCCGAGGTGCCCCGTCTGCTGGCCGCGGCCGACCTCGTGGTCCTGCCCTACCGCTCGGGCTCGCAGTCGGCGGTGGCGCCGCTCGCCCTCGGCGCCGGGGTGCCGGTGCTGAGCACCGCGATCGGAGGATTGCCGGAGGTGGTGCGGCACGGGGTCGATGGTTGGCTGGTAGCCCCGGGATCGGCCGCCGAGCTGGCGCGAGCTCTCGAGGAGCTCGACCGGCCGCGGCTCGCCATCCTGGCCGAAGGAGCACGACAGGCGCGAAGCCGGTTCACCTGGGATGGCTATGCGGAAGCATTGGAAGGGTTGCTCGAGAATGTGGTCGGGGCGAATTAGGAATGAGGAATTAGGAATGTCGCCCATTCCCCCGCAATACATGTAACGTGCGGCGGAGGTGCCTGACAAACCGCCAGCCGCGAAGCGGCGGCATATTCATAGCCTGGGGCGTCAGCCCCAGGAACACGGTACGGAAAAAAATCCTCAAGCCGCGAAGCGGCGACAGACAACCGGAAGATGATGGCTGCGGCTGACGCCGCAGCCGCGATCTGTCGCCCCCTTTCGGGGGCTTTTTGGTGCTGTGATACCCGGTACCTGGGGCTCACGCCCCAGGCTATGAATCTGTCGCGCCTTCGGCGCTCGATCGTGTGCCCAATCCCCATGACTCCCTTTCCAAAGAAACCCAGAGTTTCTCGGGAGACCGGGCTAACCCGTGCCGCCGACAAGGGCTTGGAAGTCCTGGCGGTCCCGTAGGTCCGCGAACTCGTCCTCCTGGCGGATCAGCTCCGTGGGCTCTCCAAGTGCGACCGCTCGTGTGAGCGCGCGCAGCGCCGAGTCTTCCTCGCCGCAGGCGGCGTAGATGTAGGCCAGTTGGTGCGCGCTGGGACCGGTGTCAGGCAGCAGCCCCTCGAGGCGCGCGGCCAGCGCCATCGCCCTCTTGCAGTCCTGCGCCTTGGCGGAGTAGTCGGCGAGCTCCGACAGCAGCCGCGGATGGTCGGGGTCGTCCGCGAGGCGTTCATCGACGAGCTCGCACGCCTGCCGGTACGAGTCCTGCGCCGCCTCCGGCCGGTCGAGGCTCTGGTAGAGATCGCCGAGATTGGCGCGGTACATGGCATCCTGCGGGCTGAGACGAACGGCGAGGAGGTAGTTCTTCTCCACCTCGGCCCACTTGTCCGATCGGTCCGAGAAGAAGTAGGCGGTGCCCAGGTTCGACGCGAGCCGGGGACTGCGGATCGGCTTCGGCAAGCTCTCGAACGTTTCTATCGCAACATCGATCTCTCCGCGCGCGAGGCTCGAGGTGGCGAGCTTCTCCCGCGGTAGGGTGACCCCGGGCGGGGCGAGTTCGGCGGCGCGCGTAAAGGCCTCGCGTCCATCCTCGTAGCTCCCGATCTTCGACAGCAGGTTGCCGAGGGCGTTCCAGTTCAGCCAGTCGTCCGGGCGCAGCGCGGCGGCCGTGCGCAGGGCCTCCTCGGCCCCCTCGAGGTTACCGACGCGCTCGTAGCTCCGGGCAAGCTCGCGGTAGGCCTCGTCCGGCCGCGGATGGTCGGCGAGCGCGCTCTCGATCTCGGCGATGGCCGCGCCCCCGCGCCCGGTCGAGCGATAGACGCGGGCCAACGCCACCTGCGCGGCGGGTAGTCCAGGATCGATGCGTCGTGCGGTCTCGGCCTCCTGCTCGGCCTCGGCCAGCGCCTCGCGATCGAAATCGCGGACCCAGAGCTGCCACAGTGCCTCTGACAGGCCGGCGTGGGCGAGAGCGAAGTCCGGATCGGTGCGCAGCGCCTGGCGGAAGTTGTCGGCGGCCGCGTCCGCCCCGCGGGGGTCGTCAACGTCGTCGAGAAAGCGCTGGCCCCTGACGTAGTAGTCGAAGGCGAGGTGCGCGTCGCCGGGATCGCGGGCGAGGCGCCGCCGCTCGTCGACGGTCAGCGGGATACTGAGGAATACCGCGAGGTCCCTGGCAATCGTGCGCTGCAGATGATACGCCTCGTCGCCCGGCGCCGAATAGGTGTGCGACCAGAGCACGAAGCCGGTGGTGGCGTCGGTGAGGTTGACCACATGCTGCAACCGGCTCCCCCGCTTCATGATCTCGCCGTCGACCACGGCGCCAACCCCGAGAGCCTCGCCGAGCGCGGCCGGGCCGGCGGCGGCCTGCCGCGCCTCGACTCTGCCCACGACCTGCAGCCCCTCGACCTCACGCAACTGATTGATGAGGCCGGCGCTGATCCCGTCGGCGAGGTGGTTGAGCTCGGCATCGCCGGTGAGATTGGCAAAGGGAAGAACCGCCAGAGATCGCAGCTCTGCGGCCGGCCCAGTGTCGGCTCGGCCGACGAAATACGCCGCGGTCGTGAGCGCGACCGCCACCGCGGCCGCTGCCGCGAGGCGGACCCACACCTTCGAGGCGCGATGAGAAGACCTCGATACGGCCGTGGCGGCGCCGGTGGCGGCCTCGCCGCGGCCGAGAGCCTCCTTGAGCCCCTCGAGCTCGCCCTGGAGGTCGCGCGCGGTCTGAAAGCGATTCTCGGGGTCCTTTTCCAGACACCGACGGATAGCGCTGCCGAGTTGGGTCGGCAGCTCTACCTTCACCTCACAGACCTCGGGTGGTTGATGGCTCAAGATCGAGGAGATGACCTCGGCCGAGCTCGCGGCCGAAAAGGGGTGTTTGCCGGTGGCCAATGTGTAGAAAATGGTGCCGACGGAAAAGATGTCGGACCGCTGATCGACCTCCCGGCCTTTGAGCTGCTCGGGCGACATGTAGGGCGTGGTGCCGAGAATCTTGCCTTCCGAGGTCAGGAACTCGGTCTCGACGAGCGAGACTGTGTGCTCCCCGGATAACTCGCCGCTCGCCAGCTTGGCGAGGCCGAAGTCGAGGATCTTGACGCGCCCATTGGTGTCGACCATGATGTTGCCGGGTTTGAGGTCGCGGTGGGTGATGCCGCGCTCGTGGGCGGCGCTCAGGGCATCGGCGATCGGAATCGCGAGCTCGAGGAACTCCCGCGGCGCGAGCCCGTGCTCGGGGATCAGCGTCGACAGGGTCTGCCCGTCGACGAACTCCATGGCGAAGAAGGGTGCGCCGTCTGCCTCCTCCACCGCATGGATGGTGACGATGTTGGGGTGGTTGAGGGCGGCCACCGCCCGCGCCTCGCGGCGGAAACGTTGGAGCCGCTCGGGATCCGAGACCATCTCCTCGGGCAGGATCTTGATCGCCACCTCGCGGCCAAGCTTGGTGTCCAGTGCGAGCCACACCTCACCCATTCCCCCCTCGCCGAGCTTGCGGAGAATCTCGTAGTGGAGCAGCGTGCGGCCGATCATTCGGGTTCCCCGCGAGAAATGCGGGTCAGTTGCCTACTTCCATTCGCTTCACCAGCTCCCTGTAACGCGGGTGGTTGCGGAGGTCGTCAACGTCCGAGTCCTCCGATCATTCCCCACTCCTCCAACTACTGGACCATCGAATCTTCTGTCGAACGCGATAGCTGAGCAGCGTTCTATTCTAGAACCGAATGTCTGTCTCAATTAATCCGAGATGAAGGAAGATGGGTGATGGCACCGGTCGATTGCGTGCCCACCGTTTGCAGTGTGTTCGTCTGTTAT